>NZ_JBHVEE010000006.1:0-147140 GCF_042802415.1 Streptomyces sp. NPDC057486
CCCGCACCTGATGTGGTGCGGGGCCGCTCTCCTGCCGTACGGGTGGTGCGGGCTACTCGACGGTGACGGACTTCGCGAGGTTCCGCGGCTTGTCGATGTCGCGGCCCATGGCCAGCGCCGTGTGGTACGCGAAGAGCTGGAGCGGGATGCCCATCAGGATCGGGTCCAGCTCGTTCTCGTTCTTCGGCACGACGATGGTGTGGTCGGCCTTCTCCTGGACCTGGTGCGCGACCGCGAGGATCCGGCCGCTGCGGGCCTTGATCTCCTCCATCGCGGCGCGGTTCTTCTCCAGCAGGTCGTCGTCCGGCACGATCGCGACCGTCGGCATCGCGGGCTCGATCAGGGCCAGCGGGCCGTGCTTCAGCTCGGACGCCGGGTAGGCCTCGGCGTGGATGTACGAGACCTCCTTGAGCTTCAGGGAGGCCTCACGGGCGACGGGGTAGCCGCGCACCCGGCCGATGAACATCATCGACTTGGCGTCCGCGTACTCCGCGGCCAGCTTCTTGATCTCGTCCTCGTTCTCGAGGATCTCGGTGATCTGCGCGGGCAGCCTGCGCAGCCCCTCGATGATCCGCTTGCCGTCGGCGACCGACAGGTCGCGGATGCGGCCCAGGTGCAGGGCGAGCAGCGCGAACGCGACCACCGTGTTGGTGAAGCACTTGGTGGAGACGACGCAGACCTCGGGGCCGGCGTGGACGTACGTACCGCCGTCGGCCTCCCGGGCGATCGCCGAGCCGACCACGTTGACCACACCGAGGACCCGTGCGCCCTTGCGCTTGAGCTCCTGGACGGCGGCCAGCACGTCGTAGGTCTCACCGGACTGGGAGACCGCGACGTACAGGGTGTCGGGGTCGACGACCGGGTTGCGGTAGCGGAACTCGGAGGCGGGCTCGGCGTCCGCGGGGATGCGGGCCAGCTCCTCGATGAGCTGGGCGCCGATCTGGCCCGCGTGGTACGAGGTGCCGCAGCCCAGGATCTTGATCCTGCGGACCCCGCGCGCCTCACGGGCGTCCAGGTTGAGACCGCCCAGGTGCACGGTGGAGAACCGGTCGTCGATGCGGCCGCGCAGCACCCGGTCGACGGCGTCGGCCTGCTCGGAGATCTCCTTGTGCATGTACGTGTCGTGGCCGCCCATGTCGTACGACTCGGCCTCCCACTCCACGGTGGTCGGCGTGGCCGTCGTGGACGAGCCCTCCGTCGTGTACGTACGGAAGTCGTCGGCCTTGAGGGTGGCCATCTCGCCGTCGTCGAGGGTGACGACCTGGCGGGTGTGGGCGACCAGCGCGGCGACGTCGGAGGCGACGAACATCTCCTTCTCGCCGATGCCCAGGACGACCGGGGAGCCGTTGCGCGCGACGACGATGCGGTCGTTGAAGTCGGCGTGCATGACGGCGATGCCGTACGTGCCCTCGACGGAGCGAAGCGCCTCGCGGACCTTCTCCTCGAGGGTGTCCGCCTGCGCGCGGGCGATCAGGTGGACCAGCACCTCGGTGTCGGTCTCGGAGAGGAAGACGATGCCGTCGGCGACGAGCTTCGCACGGAGCTCGGAGGCGTTGTCGATGATGCCGTTGTGGACGACGGCGACCTTGTTCTCGGCGTCCAGGTGCGGGTGGGCGTTCTCGTCGCTCGGGGCGCCGTGGGTGGCCCAGCGGGTGTGGGCGATGCCGGTGGTGCCGGTGAAGCGCTTGGGGACGCGGGCCTCCAGCTCGCGGACCCGGCCCTTCGCCTTGACCATCTTCAGCGTGGCGGGCTTTCCGGCCGCTGCCTTGCCGGTGATGACGATGCCCGCGGAGTCGTACCCCCGGTACTCCAGTCGCTGCAGCCCCTCCAGCAGCAGCGGTGCCACATCACGCTTTCCGATATATCCGACGATTCCGCACATAGAACCTCTGCCCCTCCATCGACGTCGTTGTGGTGCCTGGTGCTCAGCCGTAGACGATGCGGCGCAGCTGGCGGAGCGAGAGCTCCGGCGGCGCGACCGCCCGGTGCGGCAGCTCGGCCGCGATGCGTTCGAAGATCTCCGTGTTCACCAGGCCGCCGGACTGCAGTTCGCGGTGGCGGCGGCGGACGAAGTCGTCGGTCGTCTCGTCGAAGTACGCCAGCACATCGAGGATCACCCGGGCGGCTTCGCCGCGCTGGAGCGTGGTGGAGCGCACCAGGTGATCGATGAGGTCGTCGTGTGACGAGCGGCGTTCAGGCACTCGTTGATATTGCGGTGCACGGGGCCTCAACGCAACAATTCTGCCCGATTTCGGGCAAGGGTGAGTGTGATCAGACTCTCCTTCGCGCCCGGACCGGTGCCGGAACCGCCCGGGAGTCACTCCGAGGCGCTTCGGCCCGACCTGCTCGGCGGCGGTGAACCCGCCCGGCGGCGGGCGTCCCGCCACCCCTCGCCGGAGGACTGCCCGCTACTCCACTCCGGCCCTTCTGTGCGCGCTGTGCCGCCAGGGATGACGGCGCAGCCTCCAGCGGTCGCATGCCGGGTGATTCCGTCGGTCGCGGAACGGGGAAGTGGTCTACACCTTGACCACGCGTGAGACGCACGATACGCATGGTGATGGTTCGTTGCTCAGGAGATCCACAGGTGTGAACCCGTCGAAAGGGACCCGGCTTGTGAGACTGCACATGACACAGCGCACCGCACTTCCCCGTCTGCTCGGCTCGCTGCTGCTCGTCACGGCGGCCGGAATCTCCAGTGTCGGCGCGGCTCCGGGGGGAGCCGCAGCGCACAGCGGCCAGGCCTCCGCCACCGCGCCCCGTCCGCTCGGGCAGATCGTGCCCGCCCCGGCCGAGGTGAAGGCGGGCGGATCCCCGTTCACCATCACCGCGGGAACGAAGATCCGCGTCGACGGCGACTCCGCCGAGACCCGGAGGATCGGCACCTACCTGGCGGGCGTACTGCGCCCCTCCACCGGGTATGCCCTGCCGGTCACCGACCGCGGGGGCAGCGACGGCATCCGGCTCCGGCTCGGTTCCCACGACAGTGAGCTGGGCGCGGAGGGCTACACGCTGAAGTCGAGCCCCGGATCCGTCACCATCACCGCGCGCGGCCCGGCAGGCCTCTTCCACGGCGTCCAGACGCTCCGTCAGCTGCTCCCCGCGGACGTGGAGAAGAACAGCCGCCAGGCGGGGCCGTGGCAGGTCGCGGGCGGCACGGTCACGGACGCGCCGCGCTACGCGTACCGCAGCGCGATGCTCGATGTCTCCCGGCACTTCTTCTCCGTCACCGAGGTCAAGCGCTACATCGACCAGCTCGCCCTCTACAAGATGAACAAGCTCCATCTGCATCTCTCCGACGACCAGGGCTGGCGCATCGCCATCGACTCCTGGCCGCGGCTGGCCACGTACGGCGGGCAGACCGAGGTCGGCGGGGGAGTCGGCGGCTACTACACCAAGAGCGACTACAAGGAGATCGTCCGGTACGCCTCCTCGCGCTACCTGGAGGTCGTCCCGGAGATCGACCTGCCGGGCCACACCAATGCGGCACTCGCCTCGTACGCCGAGCTGAACTGCAACGGGGTCGCACCGCCGCTCTACACCGGCACGAGCGTCGGTTTCAGCTCGCTGTGCGTGCCGAAGGAGATCACGTACACGTTCGTGGACGACGTGGTCCGTGAGCTGGCCGCGCTGACGCCGGGCAAGTACCTCCACATCGGCGGCGACGAGGCGCACTCCACCAGCCACGACGACTACGTGACGTTCATGAACAGGGCGCAGGCAATCGTCGGCACGTACGGCAAGACCGTGGTCGGCTGGCATCAGCTGACCGGGGCCACGCCCGTCGCGGGCGCGGTCGCCCAGTACTGGGGTTACGACCGGACGGGCGCCGCCGAGCGCAAGCAGGTGGCGGACGCGGCGAAGAACGGCACGAAGCTGGTGCTGTCCCCTGCGGACCGTACGTACCTCGACATGAAGTACGACAAGGACACCAAGCTGGGCCTGGCCTGGGCCGGCTATGTCGAGGTGCAGCGTTCGTACGACTGGAACCCGTCGACGTACCTCGAAGGCGCCCCGGAGGACTCGATCCTCGGGGTCGAGGCGCCGATCTGGTCGGAGACGGTGACGAACAGCGACGAGGTCGAGCAGATGGCGTTCCCGCGGCTGCCGGGCGTTGCCGAGCTGGGCTGGTCGCCTGCGTCCACGCATGACTGGGACGCGTACAAGGTGCGGCTCGCGGCGCAGGGGCCGAGGTTCGCCGCGCTGGGGATCGACTACTACCGGTCGGCGCAGGTGCCGTGGCCTGCGCAGTGAGGTGACCGGGCGTCCGGCGGACGCTCCGTCCCCGATCGCAGGGCGGGTTCGATCTTCCGGACCCGCCCGGCGATCGGGGTAACCGTTGCCGGTCAAGGCACTAGAATCCCGCGATCGGGTTCCTGAGTGTGCCGACGAGCTGCAGCGCACCCGAAGGGTCCGTCAGGTCGACCATCTGCTTGTTGTTGCGCAGCTGGAGCCGGTTCAGGCAGGACAGTGCGAATTCCTCCGTGAACATGTCGTACCGCTTGAACTTGTCCGCGAGCTGCGGCACCGACTCCTGGTAGCCGGACACACAGGCGGCGACCGTCCGCCAGAACGTCTCCTCGTCGAGGATCCCCTCGGTGGCGAGCCCGGCGCCCAGGAAGCGGAGGAAGCAGTCGAAGACGTCGGTGAGGACCGACAGCAGTTTCATGTCGTCCGGGACCTCGGCGCGGATCCGCTCGACCTGGGGCGGCAGGACCGCGTCCGGGTCCATGACAGCGATCTCCTCGGCGATGTCCTTGAAGACCGTGCGGGTGACGACGCCGTTCTCGACGACCAGGATGACGTTCTCGCCGTGCGGCATGTACACCAGGTCGTACGCGTAGAAGCTGTGCAGCACCGGCACCAAATAGGCGTCCAGGTAGCGGCGCAGCCAGTCGGCGGGGGCCAGTCCCGACTCGGCGATCAGTGCGCCCGCGACGGAGTTGCCCTCGTGGTCGGAGTGGACGAGCGATGCCATGGTCGCGACCCGTTCGCCCGGCGTCAGTCCGGGCACCGGACTCTCCCGCCAGAGCGCGGCGAGCATTTTCAGGTACGGCGAGCCCTTGGCGGTGGCCGCCTCGTACGTCCGGTGGTGGTAGCCGATGGCCGCTCGCTCGCGGATGATCGAGAACCGGGCCGCGCGCAGCACCTCGTCGCGCTCGACGATCCCGGACAGCCAGTCGTTGATCGCGGGCGTCGCCTCCATGTACGCGGCGGAGAGCCCGCGCATGAAGCCCATGTTCAGGACGGACAGTGCCGTCTTCACGTAGTGCTTCTCCGGGTTGCCGGTGTTGAAGAAGGTGCGGATGGACTGTTGCGCGAGGTAGCTGTCGTCGCTCTCGCCGAGGCAGACCAGACGGTGCCGGGCGAGTTCTCCGGCGAAGGTGACGGCCAGTTTGTTCCACCACTGCCAGGGGTGGACGGGGATGAGGAGGTAGTCGTCGGGGTCGAGCCCGAGGCCGGTCAGCGTGTCGGCGAACCTTTGCCGGGTCTCCGCGCTCAGTTCGCCGCTGATCAGCGTCTCGTAGTCGAGCCCGGCGCCCGCTGTGAACGTGGCGCGGTCGCGGTGGGCGGCGAGCCAGACCAGCCGGATCGCGCTCGCCGCTTCGGGGGCGTACGCGCGGTACTCGTCGATGCCGAAGCCGAGCCGCCCGTTGTTGGCGACGAAGCAGGGGTGGCCCTCGGTCATGCCCGTCTCGATCGCCTGGAATCCGGCGGCGACGAGCGCGGCGGAGGTCACCGGTTCCTTGGTGAGTTTGTACGCGGTTCCGGCCAGCGTGGAGGAGATCTCCTCCAGGTAGACCGGCAGGATCTCCGCCGAAAGCCCCAGCGTCTCGCGTAGTTCGACGAAGAATTCCAGTGCGTCCAGGGGCAGTTCGGTGCCGTGCCGGTGGCGGGTGACGGAGGCGGCGTCGACCTGCCAGTGGTCGAGCGCGAAGCGCCGGGCGGCGAAACGGTACTCGGTCGCCGTGTCGTCGCTGCGCACGGCGTAGAGGCCGGTGCCGAGCGGCTCGGGGGTCAGCAGCCGCTCGTGGGCGAACTCGGCGAGGGCTTTGCGGACGAGCTGCCGGTTGGCGGTGGCCCAGCGCTCGGGGGTGAGGTGCGCGACGGCGGCGGTGGTGGTCATCGGGCCTCTCCTGCGCGCGCGGCGTGGAACTGTTCCCGGGTACAGGCGCTGAGCAGGGCGGTCTTCTCCGGCTTGGCGATCTCGCGGAGGACCTCGAAGCCCACGGCCTTGTTGAGCGCGTGCACGGCCGTGTTGCGGACGTCCGGTTCGACGACGACCCGGCGTACCGACGGATCGGCGAACAGCGTCTCCAGCACAGTGGTGATCACGGCGTGCGTGAACCCGTGCAGCGGGGTGTCCGTCGGGGCGACGAGGAAGTGCATCCCGATGTCGCCCGGCTCGGCCTCGTACAGCCCCTTGAGCTCCACCTCGGCGGGGTCGTACCGCTCCATCAGGAAGGCGGGCTCTCCGTTGTGCAGTCCTATGAACGCGTCGTGGTGCGGGTTGGCGGCGATCGCCATGTACTCCCGCTCGACGTCCTGCAGCCGGGCGTCGCCCATCAGCCAGAAGGACGCCTTGGGGTGGGTGACCCAGTTGTGCACCAGTTCGGCGTCGGACATGGAGCCTGATCCGCTCGGACCGGGCCGAGAGGTCGGGGAGGGATCGAGGGCGCGGACGGTGAACGTACCGAGGTCGGTGTTCATACGGCGAACTCCTGGAAGGCGATGGACTTCTCGACGGGGTAGTACGCACGGCCGAGCAGCTCGCCGATGATGTACGCGTTGCGGTAGGCACCCATGCCCAGGTCGGGCGAGGTGATCGAGTGGGTGTGCGTGCCCGCGTTCTGCAGGAAGACGCCGCGCCCGGTGGTGTCGATGGAGTAGTTGCGGGCCACGTCGAAGCGGCCGTGGCTGTCGTGGCGCAGCCGTGCGGTGATCGGCTCCAGGAAGGCCGGCGGGGTGTAGCGGTAGCCGGTGGCGAGGATCAGCCCCTCGGTGGTGAGGCTGTACTCCTTGTCCTGCTCCTCCTGGTGCAGGCCGAGCGTGTATGTGCCGCTGCTCTCCTCGTACCGCGCACTGCGCACGGCGGAGTTGGTGAGGAGGCGGGTGGGGACCGGTCCGGGCAGGTTCTTCTGGTAGAGCAGGTCGAAGATCGCGTCGATCAGTTCGCCGTCGATGCCCTTGAAGAGCCCCTTCTGGCCGGACTCCAACCGGTAGCGGGTCTGTTCGGGCAGGGTGTGGAAGTAGTCGATGTACTCGGGGGAGGTCATCTCCAGCGTCAGCTTGGTGTACTCCAGCGGGAAGAACCGCGGTGAGCGTGTCACCCAGTTCAGTCGGTAGCCGTGCACATCGATCTCGGAGAGCAGGTCGTAGTAGATCTCCGCCGCGCTCTGCCCGCTGCCGACGAGAGTGATGGACTCCTTCGCCTGGAGGGCTGCCTTTCTCTCCAGGTAGCGGGAGTTGTGCAGGAAGTCGCCGCCCAGGTCCCGGCACGCCTCCGGGATGTACGGCGGAGTTCCCGTGCCCAGTACCAGGTGCCGGGCGCGGAAGGCGCTTCCGGCAAGGGTGCGGGCGGTGTAGAGAGCGGTGCTCTCGTCGTACGTGACCGACTCGACGGTCTCGTTGAAGCGGACGCTGCTCAGCCGGGCGGCGGCCCAACGGCAGTAGTCGTTGTACTCGGTCCGCAGCGGGTAGAAGTTCTCCCGGATGTAGAAGGAGTACAGCCGCCCGCGTTCCTTCAGGTAGTTGAGGAAGGAGTACGGCGAGGTGGGGTCGGCCATCGTCACCAGGTCCGACATGAACGGCGTCTGGAGATGGGCGCCTTCGAGGAACATCCCGGCGTGCCACTCGAAGTCCGGCTTGGACTCCAGGAACACACCGCTGAGTTCGTCGATGGGTTCGGTCAGGCAGGCGAGGCCGAGATTGAACGGGCCGAGGCCGATCCCGATGAAGTCGTGGGGGTCAGGAAGCGCGGTCAAGAGAGTCTCCCAGGTACTGCTCGGCGTGGCCGGCGATCAGGTCGAGGACCGCGGCGATGTCCTGTGCGGTCGTTTCGGGGTTGAGCAGGGTGAATTTCAGGTACTGGCAGCCGCCGACCTTCGTCCCGGCGACGACGGCCTCGCCGGAGGCGAAGAGCGCCTTGCGGGCGTAGAGGTTGGCGCGGTCGATCTCGGCGGGTGAGGTGACGGCGTCCGGGACGCAGCGGAACACCAGCGTGGAGAGCTGCGGCTCGACGACGACGTCGAAACGCGGGTCGGCGGTGAGCAGCTGCCAGCCCTCGGCGGCGAGGTCGCAGACCTCGTCGAAGAGCTCGCCGATGCCGTCCGCGCCCATGACGCGCAGAGTCATCCACAGTTTGAGTGCGTCGAATCTGCGTGTGGTCTGCAGGGACTTGTCGACCTGGTTGGGGATGCGCTCGGCGGCCATGCGCTGCGGGTTGAGGTACTCCGCGTGGTACGTGGCGTGGCGCAGGGTGGCCCGGTCGCGGACCAGCACGGCCGAGGAACTCACCGGCTGGAAGAAGGACTTGTGGTAGTCCACGGTCACGGAGTCGGCGTGCTCGATGCCGTCGAGGAGATGGCGGCGCTCGCCGGAGGCGAGCAGCCCGCAGCCGTACGCGGCGTCGACATGCATCCAGGTGGAGAACTGCTGGCAGAGCGCGGCGATTTCGGGCAGGGGGTCGATCGAGCCGAAGTCCGTGGTGCCCGCGGTGGCGACGACCGCCATCGGGACGGCACCCTCGGCGGCGCACTGCTCAAGGGCGCGGGCGAGGGCCACGGTCTGCATGCGCTTGTTCCGGTCGACGGGGACGGAGACGACGGAGTCCGGTCCGAGACCGAGGAGTTTCGCCGACTTCTGGACGCTGAAGTGGCTGCACTCGGAGGTGAGGATCCGCAGTCGGTCGAACTGCCCGGGGCGGGACTTGGCCTCTTCGCGGGCGAGCAGCAGGGCCTGCAGGTTGGACTGCGTGCCCCCGCTGGTGAAGATGCCGTCGGCGGCCGGGCCGAGGCCGATCCGGGCCGCGGTCCAGTCGATCAGCCGGCGCTCGATCAAGGTGCCGCCCGCGCTCTGGTCCCAGGTGTCCAGGGAGGAGTTGACGGCCGAGAGGACGGCTTCACCGAGGACGGCGGGGATGACCACCGGGCAGTTGAGGTGGCCCAGGTAGCGGGGGTGGTGGAAGTAGACGGCGTCACGGAGATAGACGCGGTCGAGCTCGTCGAGGGCGGCGGACGCATCGCCCAACGGACGGTCCAGATCGATCGCGTCGACGACCGGGGAGAGCTCGTCGACGGAGATCCCGGAGAACGGCCGGTCGGTGGCGGCGAGTTTGGCTGCGACCCGTTCGACCCCTGCGGTCACGGAGCGACGGTAGTGCTCCGCGGTCGAGTCATTGAGCAGGTGCGAACGCATGAAGGGGTCCTCCCGGATGCGGGGAAACTTCATCGGCGCCCTCAGGGCAGAGGAATGGGGGGCGAGGGCTCGATGTCGAAGTAAGGTTAGCCTAACCTAACTTCACATCGAGTTGTTCCCTCGCCCCCCACGGGACGCCGAAGTTGTCCGGATCACGCGTCCTCGGTGGCCGCTTCCGCGCGCAGCTGCTCCTCACTCATCCCGCGACGCCAGTAGCCGACGAACGTCACCCGCCTGCGGTCGAACCGGCGCTCCTGGACCAGATGGCGGCGCAGCGCCCGTACATTCGACGACTCGCCCGCGATCCAGACGTACGGGGTTCCCTCGGGCAGCTCGGCGGCGCGTACGGCGTCCACGGCGGACGGTGCGCCCTCGTCCCGGACGAGCCAGCTGATCCGGGCGCGGGCCGCGGTGGTGAGCGCCTGGCGGTCCTCGGTGTGCTGGACCTCGAGCCAGACGCGGGCCCGCATGCGGGCGGGCAGCCACTCCAGGGCTGCCGACGCGGCGGGCAGCGCCGTCTCGTCGGCCCAGATCAGCACCCAGTCGGTGTCCTCCGGGGGCCGGAAGCGGACGGCCGTGTTGTCCTCGACGGCCGGGCCGAGCGCCTTGAGGAGATCTCCGGGGGCGGCGGTGGCGGCCCAGCGGCAGGCGGGTCCGCCGTCCTCGTGCAGTGCGAAGTCGATATCGATTTCGGTCGATCCGTCGGGAGCGCGGCGCTGCGCGCGGACGGTGTACGAGCGCATGACGGCCCGTATGTCCTCGGGCAGGGCGCGCCACGCGGCGAACCAGTTGCCGTCCTTGTCGACCGGAACGACTGGTTCCGGCTGGTTGGGGTGGGGCAGGAACAAAGACAGGCTCTGGTCGCGGCCCCCGGCGGCGAAGCCGTCGAGCCCCGGACCGCCGAAGGTGATCCGGAGCATGGAGGGTCCCAGCCGCCTGGTCCGGGTGACCGTCAGGCCGAAGAACCGGAAGGGGGCGACGGGGGGTGCGGCTGCGGTCGTCATGCGAGGGCTCCTTCCAGGAACCGGGAAGCGAAGGGAAACGGCCCGGCCCGGCCGGGGGACAACCCGGGCCGGGCCGGAGGGGAGGGTGCCTGGCGCTCGGTCAGCTGACCTTCTTCGCGTCCTCGATGGCCTTCGCGAGGTCCTCGAGGATCGGCGCGCACTTGTCGTAGGAGTAGATCGGCTCGGTGGTACGCGGGATGACCTGACCGGCCTTGACGGCGGGCAGCTGCGCCCAGGTCGGCTTGGACGTCAGGGCGTCGGGCTGCAGGGCCGAGGAGCGGTTGTCCATCATGATGATGTCGGCGCCGTACTTGTCGACGTTCTCCCAGCTCAGCTCCTCGAAGAAGCCCGCGGCGTTGACCTTCGGCTCGACGAACTTCACGCCCAGCTCCTGGAAGTACAGGGTGTCCGCGGACATCTTGGCGAGCGAGACGTAGAAGAGGTCCTGGCTGGCCGAGCCGATCACGACCTTGATGTTCGGCTTGGACTTGGCGGCGGCGCGCAGCCGGGCCGCGGCCTTCTCGAAGCGGGCCTTGGCGTCGGTCACCGCGGCGGCCTTGACGTCGGCGCCGAGGGAGGCGGCGAGATCCTCGTGGCGCTGGATCGCCTTGGGGACGGTGGTCTGGGCGGCCCACAGGGCCACGCTCGGGGCCAGCTTCAGGATCTTGTCCTTGGACTCGTCCGGCACGTACCAGAGGGCGTCCTTCTCCCACATGGCGGTCACGAGCAGCTCCGGGCCGAGCGCCGCGTACTTCTCGACGTTGAACTCGCCCCAGACGTTGCCGAGGATTTCGACCTTGCCGACGTCGAGGTCGCCGGCCTGCACATCGGCCTTGCCGTCCTTGGTCTTCGTCGGGCCGAAGACGCCCTTGACCTCGATGCCGTAGTCGTGGAGGGCGGCGGCGACACCGGTGAAGGCGACGATGTTCTTCGGGACCTTTGCGGCCTTCACGGTCTGGCCGCGGTCGTCCTTGAACGTCCACGGCCCGGACTTCTCGGCACTCGAACCCGAGCCGGAGCCGGAGTCCTTCGAGTCGCTGTCGCCGCACGCTGCGAGTACGGCGCCGAGACCGACGGCGCCGCCGGCGGCAAGCAGGCCGCGACGGGAGAGGGGGGTGGTCCGGACCTTGGGCATGGGTGTGTCTGCTTTCGTACGCGCCGGTGGGCGCCCGCTGACGAGTTCAAAGGTAGGTTAGCCTAACCTCACTAACTGTCCAGGGGGCGGCCTGCCCGACCGGCCCGGCTACCAGACGAGCACCCCGCCGCCGACGTCCTGGGCCCGCCGGGCCGCAGCGGTGATGTTCGCCAACCGCTCGCCCACATAGCCCTCGCGGTAGCCGCAGTGCGCGTCGAGCTCCCCCGCGTGCGGGCGCAGCAGTTCGCACTCGGCGAGGAAGTCCTCGATGTCCTCCGGTTCGACGTACAGGTCGTAGGACGCGAGTTCCGGCAGGAATCGCGCCCCGAGCGCCCGGACCCGCTCCGACCCCCACAAGTCGGTCCGGCAGCTCTCGAACCCCGCCGTGTCGCCGCCGTCCGGGGGGTCGTCGAGGAGGTGCGGCTTGCCGCTCCTCCCCCGTACGAAGGTGTGCACCAGGAGCGTCATCCGCCGAATTCCTTCCGGCACGCGTCGAGTCCGGCGATCCGCACATCGACGGTGCGGTGCTCCTCCCAGCGGTCGCGGTCGATCCGCAGTCGCTGCAGGGTGACGCGAGCGCCCCGCAGCGCGGCCACCTCCAGCCCGTCGGGCAGATAGCCGAGCCGGCGCGAGACGCCCAGCGAACGGGGGTTGTCCGTCATCGCGGACGAGATCGCGCTTTGGGCGCCGAGCCCGGCGAACGCCAGATGCAGCACGGCGGCCCGCATCTCGGTGCCGATGCCCTGGCCCTGGTGCACCAGCCCCAGCCACGACCCGGTGTGCACCTCACCGGTCACCGCGAAGTCGCGCGCCCCGAGGTCCTGCCGTCCGACGACCTTGCCCTCGTGCAGCACGACGAGGCTCAGGACCCACTCCCGTACCGACCAGTTGGCGACGGTGGACAGCACATGCTGGTACACGGCCCGGCCGCGTTCGGCGGGCGGGCCGTCGGTCCAGGGCACGGTGAACGGCATGCTGTCCGGCGCATGCACTCCGTCGGCGGCGACGCCTGCCAGTTCGTCGAGCAACTCCAGGTCCGGCAGGCGGAGTTCCAGGCGGGGCGTGCGGATGCGGAGCCCGTACAGGGGCCAGTGCTGGGGGTCCATGAACAGACTCTGCCGGGGCGGTCCCGGACCTGTCGAACGAATTGCCCGCGCTGCGACGTCCTACGGGACAGCCCTTAGGGCATGTGCCGCGGCGGTTCTCGGCGGGCGGTGCTCCGCGCTGAATCGTGGCGGTCTGCTCGTGGCGCAGGAAAGGCCACCGCTGACTCCTGGAGATCATCGCGCTCGAAGAACACCTGGCCACCGGAGGGAGGTTCCGCCGTGCGTCGGGTGCTCGACGCACGGCGGCTGCGGAGTCCTGCCTCACATCCCTCAGGCAGGCAGCCCCAGCTCCCGCGCGATCAGCATCCGCTGCACCTCGCTCGTACCCTCGCCGATCTCCAGGATCTTGGAGTCGCGCCACATCCGCGCCACCGGGTACTCGTTCATGAAGCCGTAGCCGCCGTGGATCTGCGTCGCCTCACGCGCGTTGTCCACCGCCACCGTCGACGAGTACAGCTTGGCGAGCGCCGCCTCCTTCTTGAACGGTTCGCCGTGCACGAGCCTCGACGCCGCGTCCCGCCAGCCGATCCGGGCCATGTGCGCCCGCATCTCCATGTCCGCAATCTTGAACTGGACGGCCTGGTTGGCGCCGATCGGCCGGCCGAAGGCGTGCCGCTCCTTGGCGTACTTCACCGACTCGTCCACACAGCCCTGCGCCAGACCCGTGGACAGCGCCGAGATCGCGATCCGTCCCTCGTCGAGGATCCGCAGGAACTGCGCGTACCCGCGGCCCTCCTCGCCCAGCAGGTTCGCCGCCGGGACCCGCACGTCCGAGAAGGACAGCTCACGGGTGTCCGACGCGTTCCAGCCGACCTTGGAGTACGGAGCGGCGACCGTGAAGCCGGGGGTGCCGGACGGCACGACGATCGACGAGATGAGCGGGGCGCCGTTGTCCTTGCGCCCGGTCACCGCCGTGACCGTGACCAGCGCGGTGATGTCCGTACCGGAGTTGGTGATGAAGCACTTGGAGCCGTTGATCACCCACTCGTCCCCGTCGCGCACGGCCGTCGTCCGGGTGGCGCCCGCGTCCGACCCGCCGTCCGGCTCGGTCAGTCCGAAGGCACCCAGTGCCTCGCCCGAGCAGAGCTTCGGCAGCCACTGCTGCTTCTGCTCCTCCGTACCGAACCGGTAGACCGGCATGGCGCCGAGTGAGACCCCGGCCTCCAGGGTGATCGCCACGGACGAGTCGACGCGGGCCAGCTCCTCCAGGGCGATCCCGAGGGCGAGATAGTCTCCGCCCATGCCGCCGTACTCCTCCGGGAACGGCAGCCCGAACAGGCCCATCCGCCCCATCTCGCGCACGATCTCGTACGGGAACTCGTGGCGCTCGTAGAAGTCGCCGATCTTCGGGGCGACCACGTCGTGCGCGAACTCCTCGACGGTGCGGCGCAGTTCCTCGTGTTCGGCGGTCAGCCGGTGATCCAGGGACATGGCGGGGGTCACTCCTTGTGGGACTGTGTTTATTGAACCGAGAGCGCGCGGACGGTACGGGACGGGCTCGGGCGGCCCAGTTGTTCGGCGAGCCACACGCTGGTGGCGGTGAGCGCGTCGAGATCGACCCCGGTTTCGATGCCGAGGCCGTGGAGCATCCACACGAGGTCTTCGGTGGCGAGATTTCCGGTGGCGCTCTTCGCGTACGGGCAGCCGCCGAGGCCGCCCGCGGAGGCGTCCACGGTGGCGACACCGTGCTGGAGCGCCGCGAGGGTGTTGGAGAGCGCCTGGCCGTACGTGTCGTGGAAGTGCACCCCGATGGTGTTGGTGTGCACTCCCTCCTCGTTCAGCTCGGAGAGCAGATCCTGCACATGGCCGGGGGTGGCGACGCCGATGGTGTCGCCCAGGGAGAGTTCGTCGCAGCCGAGGTCCATCAGCGCCTTGGCGACGCGCACGACCTGGTGGACGGGGACCGGGCCCTCCCACGGGTCGCCGAAGCACATCGACAGATAGCCGCGGACGTGCACCTTGTCCGCCTTGGCGCGGGCGACGACGGGCTCGAACATGGCGAGCGACTCGGCGACCGTGCGGTTCAGATTGCGGGCGGCGAACGTCTCGGTCGCCGACCCGAACACGGCGATCCGGCGCGCACCGAGAGCGAGGGCGCGGTCCAGCCCGCGTTCGTTCGGTACGAGCACGGGGAGCGCGACCCCCTCGATGTCCCCGAGGCGGGGGTAAAGGTCCTCCGCGTCGGCGAGTTGGGGCACCCACTTCGGATGGACGAAGCTGGTTGCCTCGATGGTGGTCAGGCCGGCCGCGGCGAGGCGGTGGATGAACTCCGCCTTCACCTCGGTCGGGACGACCGCCTTCTCGTTCTGCAGACCGTCGCGGGCGCCGACCTCGTGGATGCGCACCCGGGCGGGCAGATCCGGTGCGGGCACGGTCATGGGCAGGTTCCCGGCGGTCATGCTTCCTCCTCGCTCGGAACCACCACGGCCAGCACCTGGTCCATGGCGACGGTGGTACCGGCCGTCACATCGAGTTCGGTGACGGTCCCGGCGTGCGGGGCGGAGATGACGTGCTCCATCTTCATCGCCTCCACGACGAGCAGGCTCTGCCCGGCGACGACCTCGTCCCCGACGGCCACCTTCACCACGGTGACCGTGCCCGGCATGGGCGCGGCGAGCGTGTCCGCGCCGCCGTGTGCGGCGCCGCTGAGGGACGCCTCCACGGGGTCGTGGTCCTGTACGTGCCAGGTGTCGCCGTCTCGGCCCAGCCAGGTCCCCTCCGGCGAGGTGGCATGGGTGAACGTATGCGTGACACCGGCGAGTTCGAAGGTGAGCCGGTGGGCGGAGACATCGATGACCCTGGCTGTCTCCATGCCGCCGGGCAGTGGGGCCAGTGGGCCGCAGGTGCCCGTCGCGGGCGCCGGCGGCAGTGCGCCCTCACCGACATGACCGAACGTCAGCTCGGTGCCCGCCGGACAGGAGCGCACGCCGACCTGCACCGGGTCGTGGCCCGGCAGCCGGAAGTGGCGGACCGTGCGGGCGGGAGCGCCGCCCAGCCGCCAGCCGTCGGCCACCGAGAACGGGTCGACCCAACCTGAGCCGGCCCCGGGCGAGGTGCCCCTGGCGGCCGGCTGCCGCAGCAGCGCCGCCGCCGCGTACACCTCCTCCGGCACCCCGTCCGGCACCAGCCCGTCCACCGCGCGCTCCACCAGCCCGGTGTCGAGATCGCCCGCCACCACCGCCGGGTGGGCGAGCAGCCGGCGAAGGAATCCGGCATTGGTCGGCACGCCCAGGATCACCAGCTCCGACAGGGCGGTGCGCAGCCGCCGCAGCGCCGTGGCCCGGTCGGGTCCGTGGACGATGACCTTCGAGAGCATCGGGTCGTACAGACTGCCGACCTCGACCCCCTCGCTGAGACCCGAGTCGGTCCGTACACCCTGGCCGTTCGGCTCGCCGAGGGAGAGCACCGTGCCGCCGGACGGCAGAAAGCCGCGGGCCGGGTCCTCGGCGCAGATCCGGGCCTCGATCGCATGCCCGGTGAGCGTGATGTCCGCCTGCTTGTACGGGAGTTGTTCGCCGGAGGCGACCCGCAGCTGCCACTCGACCAGGTCCAGGCCGGTGATCAGTTCGGTGACCGGGTGCTCGACCTGGAGGCGGGTGTTCATCTCCATGAAGTAGTACGACGCGGGGTCGTTGCCCGGGACGATGAACTCCACCGTGCCCGCGCCGACATACCCGCAGGAGCGGGCCGCCTGGACTGCCGCCTCGCCCATCGCCGCCCGGGTCTTCTCGTCGAGCAGGACGGACGGCGCCTCCTCGATGATCTTCTGGTGGCGGCGCTGGAGCGAGCACTCGCGCTCGCCGAGATGCACCACGTTCCCGTGACCGTCGGCCAGGACCTGGATCTCGATGTGGCGCGGCCGGTCGATCCACCGTTCCACGAGCAGGGTGTCGTCCCCGAACGAGCCACGCGCCTCGCGCCGGGCGGCGGCAATCTCGTCGGCGAGGAGCGCCTCGTCGCGCACCAGCCGCATGCCCTTGCCGCCGCCGCCCGCCGAGGGCTTGAGCAGCACCGGCATACCGATCGTGCGCGCCGCATCGGCGAGCTGTGTGTCGCTGAGCCCGCTGCCGGAGGACCCCGGCACGACCGGAACTCCGGCCGCCGCGACGGTCTCCTTGGCCCGGATCTTGTCGCCCATCAGCGAGATCGCGGAGGCGGGCGGCCCGATGAAGACGAGCCCCGCGTCCGCGCACGCCTGAGCGAACCCCGCGTTCTCGGCGAGGAATCCGTACCCCGGGTGCACGGCCTGCGCGCCGGTGCGGCGGGCGGCCTCCATCAGCGCGGGCACGCTGAGATAGCTCTCGGCGGCGGGTGCGGGTCCGATCCGCACCGCCGTATCGGCCTCCCGTACATGCCGGGCGTCGGCGTCCGCGTCGCTGAAGACGGCGACGGACCGTACACCCAGTTCGCGCAGGGTCCGGATCACCCGGACCGCGATCTCGCCGCGGTTGGCGACCAGAACGGTGTCGAACATCGTCATCTGTTCCTCACATCCGGAAGACGCCGAAGCCGGGCTCACCCAGCGGGGCGTTGGCACACGCGGTCAGAGCGAGCCCCAGCACCTGCCGGGTCTCCAGCGGGTCGATCACCCCGTCGTCCCAGAGCCGGGCGGTGGCGTAGTACGCGTTGCCCTGCGTCTCGTACTGTGCGCGGATCGGCGCCTTGAAGGCTTCCTCGTCCTCCGTGCTCCAGTCGTCGCCCAGCTGGTCGCGCTTGACCGTCGCGAGGACGGACGCGGCCTGCTCGCCGCCCATGACGGAGATCTTGGCGTTGGGCCACATCCACAGGAAGCGCGGCGAGTAGGCCCGCCCGCACATGGAGTAGTTCCCCGCCCCGTACGAGCCGCCGACCACGACGGTCAGCTTCGGGACCCGGGTGCAGGCGACGGCCGTGACCATCTTGGCGCCGTGCTTGGCGATGCCGCCGGCCTCGTAGTCGCGCCCGACCATGAACCCGGAGATGTTCTGCAGGAAGACCAGCGGGATGCCGCGCTGGTCGCAGAGCTCGATGAAGTGCGCACCCTTCTGGGCGGACTCGGAGAACAGGATGCCGTTGTTGGCGACGATGCCGACCGGATGCCCATGGATCCGGGCGAAGCCGGTGACCAGCGTCGTCCCGTACTCCGCCTTGAACTCGGCGAACCGCGACCCGTCGACGACCCGCGCGATGACCTCCCGTACGTCGTACGGCGTCCGCGAATCGACCGGCACGACCCCGTACAGCCCCGCAGGATCGACCTTCGGCTCCTCCACGGCCTCCACGGACCAGGGCAGGGCCCCGCGCGCGGGCAGCGTGGCCACGATGTTCCGGACGATCCGCAGGGCGTGCGCGTCGTCCTCCGCGAGATGGTCGGTGACGCCCGACGTACGGGAGTGGACCTCGCCACCACCCAGCTCCTCCGCCGTGACGACCTCACCGGTAGCGGCCTTCACCAGCGGCGGACCGCCGAGGAAGATCGTCCCCTGGTTCCGCACGATCACGGCCTCGTCGCTCATCGCGGGGACGTACGCCCCGCCGGCCGTACAGGACCCCAGCACGGCCGCGACCTGCGGAATCCCGGCCCCCGACATCCGCGCCTGGTTGTAGAAGATCCGCCCGAAGTGCTCCCGGTCGGGAAACACCTCGTCCTGCATCGGCAGGAACGCGCCACCGGAGTCCACGAGGTACAGACACGGCAGCCGGTTCTCCAGCGCCACCTCCTGGGCCCGCAGGTGCTTCTTCACCGTCATGGGGTAGTACGTGCCGCCCTTGACCGTGGCGTCATTGGCGACGATCACGCACTCCCGGCCGCTGACCCGCCCGATCCCGGCGATCACCCCGGCCGCCGGAGCGGCGCCCCCGTACAGTCCCTCGGCCGCGAGCGGTGCCAGCTCCAGGAAGGGCGACCCCGGGTCCAGCAGGGTGTCCACCCGCTCCCGGGGCAGCAGCTTGCCGCGCGCCACATGCCGGGCGCGGGCCTTCTCACCCCCGCCCAGCCTGGCCGTGGCCAGGCGCGCCCGCAGCTCGTCGCCGAGCGCGCGGTGCGCCTCCTCGTTGGCCAGCCAGCCCTGAGACGCGGGATCCGCCGCACTCGCCAGCACCGGTGCCTGCTGCATCCGTCGAGCCCCCTTGCCCGGTCGGCCGGTCCGCCGATCCGGTTAATGAGCGTTAACACGTTGCCTTCAGGTTAACGCTCGCTAACGCCACTGTCTAGAATCGAATCCATGACCACCAGGACGGACGCCCCGACGCGCCGCGAGCAGATCCTCAAGGAGGCTGCCCGCCTCTTCGCCGAGCGCGGCTTCCACGGTGTGGGCGTCGACGAGATAGGCGCAGCCGTGGGGATCAGCGGCCCCGGCCTCTACCGCCACTTCCCCGGCAAGGACGCGATGCTCGCCGAGCTGCTGGTCGGCATCAGTGAGCGCCTCCTGGCCGGCGGAAGGCTCCGCGTCACGGAGGACGCGCGCTCCGGCGACGGCTCCCCGGAGGCCCTGCTGGACGCGCTCATTGAGGGCCACATCGACTTCGCCCTGGACGACCGCCCCCTGATCACCCTGCACGACCGCGAGCTGGACCGCCTCCGGGACAGCGACCGCAAGCGCGTGCGGCAGCTCCAGCGGCAGTACGTGGAGCTGTGGGTCGAGGTGGTCAGCGCCCTCTATCCGCTCCTCCCCGAGAGCGAGGCCCGCGCCACCGTCCACGCGGTCTTCGGCCTGCTCAACTCGACCCCGCACCTGGGCCGCCCCGGCGCCCTGCCGGGCCGCGCGGCGACGGCGGCGCTGCTGCACCGGCTGGCGCGGGGGGCGTTCGCCGCGGCGGCCGTGGAGCGCTGAGGCATATGCCCGCCAACCGGACCGATATCCAGCCCGGTTGGCGAACCTCACCCTTGTGGGTGACGGAAGGCAGGGCAGGGTGGGGTGGGGAGGGTGGTTCCCCAAGGGATCAAAAGCATGTGACGGCGTGGCACACCGCGTCGCGACCGCCCGGGTCCTGACCCACGGGGTCGCGGGCCACCGGGTCGCGACCGCCGCGATCCGGTGGGGCACGTCCATCCGCTCGGTGGTACGGGAAGGGCGCCCGCGCCCCGCCCCATCGGGCCGCGGGAGCACCACTGCGCGGCGGAGCACCGGGATCGGACCGCTGCGTGACGGTCCGAAGAAGGCAGCGCTTCCCGCCCCTCCGCGTCCGCCGTGCAAGACACCCGGCACACTGCGCACACCTGACGGCACAATGGGTTCATGCCGATACCCAGCCGCGCCGCCCTCGTCGAACACCTCGTCCGCACGCGTATCGCCGGAGACGTCGCCACCCCCCGCGACAACAACCTCACCCACTACCGCAGGCTCGCCAACGGGGACCGCCACTACTGGCTGGGGCTGGAGCTCGGCAACCGGTGGGCCGATGAGCAGGACGTGCTCGCCGTGATGGCGGAGCGCTGTGGGGTCAACGATGATCCGGAGCACCGGCAGGGGCAGGACACCATCGATCCCGAGCTGACCGTCGACGCGCTGGAGCGCATGGCGGCCCGGTTGCGCAAGGCGGCGGCCGGGGCAGAGCGGGTGCTGTTCGCGACCGGGCATCCGGGTGGGCTGCTGGATGTGCACCGGCAGACCGCGGATGCGCTGCGCGGCGCCGGGTGCGAGATCGTGCGGATTCCCTCCGGGCTGATGGCGGACGAGGGCATGGTCTTCCAGTTCGCCGATGTGGCCGTGATGGAGCGCGGGGCGACGCTGTGGCACACGCACTCACCGGCGCCGATGGCGGCGATCCTGGACGGTCTTGAGCGCGAGGGGCGGCCGCTGCCGGACCTGGTGGTCGCCGACCACGGGTGGGCGGGGTGCGCGGGACAGCGGGGGCTCGACGCGGTCGGGTACGCGGACTGCAACGACCCGGCGCTCTTCCTGGGTGAGGCGGAGGGCACCCTGCAGGTGGTGGTGCCGCTGGACGATCACGTGCTGGACCCACGGTTCTACGACCCGATGACGGACTATCTGCTGGACGCGGCCGGGCTGCTCTGATGCGTACGGACGGCACGGGGCAGATCCGGGCCGACAGCTGTGAGGTGCTTCGCCCTGCGGACATGCCGGAGGCGGACGGAGCGTCACAACAGTCCGGGACCCGGTGATTTCCATGCAGGAGCGACCGTCGGCAGGCGTGATCCGCCGAGGTGGGACCGGTCAGCGGTTCGTGTTGAGGAAGCCGATCGCGACCGCGCCCCACCAGCAGGCCTGGGACAGGAGCGGCGTGCTTCCGGACCCGTCCGGCCGCAGCCGCGCCGTTGCCCGGCCTCGAGCAGCTTCACCGCCGGGGCCCTCCGGCTCCCTGCGGGCACGCTGCCTGGCCGTCGCCGTATCAGGCCCCCGTACCGGTGTCCGGCCCCGCCCCCGGCCGGCCTGCCCGTCGCTGCAGCCCCAGCCCCGGCGTCGGGTCCAGATACACCCGGCGGATCGCCGGATACCGCTCCTGCAACTGCTCCTCCGCCTCCTCGCACGCCCACTCGATCTGCTCCGCAGTCGACGCGTCCCGGAAGTCGATCTTCGCGGCGACGAGGATCTCCGTCGGTCCCTGGATCAGGGTGGTGAGCTCCAGGACCTCGATGATGTGCGGTACGGAGAGAAGCTCCTCGCGGACCCCCTCCCGCATCTCCTCCGGTACCGGGCGGCCGATCAGCAGCTGGGCGTTGGAGCGGCCCAGCACCCAGGCCACGTACACCAGCAGGGCGCCGATCAGGATCGACGCGATGCCGTCCCAGACGCCCGAGCCGGTGAGCGTGCCGCCCAGGAGGCCGCCCGCGGCGAGGACCAGGCCGGCCAGGGCCGCCGAGTCCTCCATCACGACCGCCTTGACCGCGGTGTCGGGCGTGTGGCGCAAGTAGTGCGTGGTGGGTGCGCCCAGACGGGCGGCCTCACCGCGGACCTGGCGCAGGCCCGTGCGCAGGGAGTAGCCCTCCAGGACGAACGCGACGGCCAGCACGATGTACGAGACCAGCGGGTCGCCGAGTTCCTCGCCCCGGACGAGCGTGTGGATGCCGTCGTAGACGGCGAACACCGCGCCGCCGACGAACGTGGCGACCGACGCGAGCAGCGCCCAGATGTAGCGCTCGGGGCCGTAGCCCAGCGGGTGTTCCTCGTCGGCGGGCTTCTCGCTGCGCTTGAGGGCGGTGAGCAGCAGGACCTCGGTGACGGTGTCGGCGACCGAGTGCGCCGCCTCGGAGAGCATCGCGCTCGATCCGCTGATCAGCCCCGCGATCGCCTTCGCCACGGCGATACCGAGGTTGGCGATCGCCGCGACGATGACCGTGAACGTGGACTCCCCACCGGTCGCGCTGCCGCTGGTGCTGTTCTCGGCGCTCATGGTGGGGAGTATCCATGAGGGGGCGGGCCGCGGCCCGCCGGGACCGGCCGGCACATGGGAGGCGGCTTCCTCCCCCGGGTGCCGGTCGGTCTCAGTCCCGCGGGACCCGGACCACGCCCTCCTGGATGACGGTGATCGCCAGCCGGCCGTCCTGCGTGTAGATGCGGGCCTGGCCGAGCCCGCGCCCGCCGGACGCGGACGGCGACTCCTGGTCGTACAGCAGCCATTCGTCGGCCCGGAACGGCCGGTGGAACCACATCGCGTGGTCCAGGCTCGCGCCGACCACGTCGCCGACCGTCCAGCCGCCGCGCCCGTGCGCGAGCAGCACCGAGTCGAGCAGCGTCATGTCGGAGACGTACGTGGCCATGCAGACGTGCAGCAGCGGGTCGTCCGCGAGTTTGCCGTTGGTGCGGAACCACACCTGGGAGCGGGGCTCCTGCGGTGTGCCGACGTTGGCGAACGGCGGGGCGCCGACATAGCGCAGGTCGACGGCGGCCCGCGCCTCCAGCAGCCGGTCCATGACGCCCGGCTCGGTGAACGCGTCCGCGTACCGCGGGAGCATCTGTTCCGCCGTGGGCAGCGTCTCCGGGTCGGGAGCGGGCGGCATGTCCGCCTGGTGCTCCAGGCCCTCCTCGTACGTCTGGAAGGACGCCGAGAGATGGAAGATCGGCTGCCCGTGCTGGACGGCCACCACCCGGCGGGTGGTGAAGGAGCGGCCGTCGCGGATCCGGTCGACGCTGTAGACGATCGGCGCGCCCGGGTCGCCCATCCGCAGGAAGTAGGAGTGCAGGGAGTGGGCCAATGGGGCCTCCCCTGCTCGAGCGGAGCCGAGAGCTTGGGGAAGGTCCGCGGGGACGGTGCGGCCCGCGGCAACGAGTGCCTGGGCCGCGACCTGGCCGCCGAACACCCGGGGCACGACCGCCGAACGGCTCGTGCCCCGGAAGATGTCCCGCTCGATCTGCTCCAGGTCGAGCAGATCGAGCAGGGATTCAAGTGCTGCGCTCATGGAGAAGAACGTAACCGTTCTACAGACCCATGGACTTGGCGATGATCGACTTCATGACCTCGCTGGTGCCGCCGTAGATACGGTTGACGCGGTTGTCCGCGTACAGGCGGGCGATCGGGTACTCGTTCATGAAGCCGTAGCCACCGTGCAGCTGGAGGCAGCGGTCGATCACGCGGTGCGCGACCTCCGTGCAGAACAGCTTCGCGGAGGCGGCCTCGGCGGCGGTCAGCTCACCGGCGTCGAGAGCCTCCAGCGCACGGTCGGCGACGGCCTGGGCCGCGTCCACCTCGGCCTGGCAGGCGGCCAGCTCGAACTTGGTGTTCTGGAACGACGCGACGGTCTTGCCGAAGACCGTGCGGTCCTGCACGTAGCTCTTGGCGAACCGGACGGCGGCAGCGGCCTGCGCGTACGCGCCGAAGGCTATGCCCCAGCGCTCGGACGCCAGGTTGGTGCCGAGGTAGCCGAAGCCCTTGTTCTCCTCGCCGAGCAGGTCCTCGACGGGGACCTTGACGTCGACGAAGGCCAGCTCGGCGGTGTCGGAGACCTTCAGGCCGAGCTTGTCCAGCTTGCGGCCGACGGAGTAGCCCGCCGACTTGGTGTCCACGGCGAACAGGGAGATGCCGAAGCGGCGGTCGTCCTCGCGGGGAGCGGACGTACGGGCGCACACGATCACGCGGTCGGCATGCACACCACCGGTGATGAAGGTCTTGGCGCCGTTGAGGACGTAGTGCGTGCCGTCCTCGGAGAGCTTGGCGGTGGTCTTCATGCCCGCGACGTCGGAGCCGGTGCCCGGCTCGGTCATCGCGAGGGCCCACATCTCCTCGCCGGTGGTGAACTTCGGCAGCCAGCGCTTCTTCTGCTCGTCGGTGGCGAGCATCTTGATGTACGGCAGGCCGAGCAGGGTGTGCACACCCGAGCCGCCGAAGGAGACACCGGCGCGGGCGGTCTCCTCGTAGATGACGGCCTCGTACTTGTGCGAGTCGATGCCGGCGCCGCCGTACTCCTCGTCCACCTCGATGCCGAAGACGCCCAGCTCGCCGAGCTTGTGGTAGAACTCGCGCGGCGCCTGGCCGGCGGCGAACCACTCGTCGTAGACGGGGACGACCTCGGCCGCGATGAAGGCGCGGATGGTCTCCCGGAACGCCTCGTGGTCCTCGTTGAATACCGTACGGCGCACGGGGGTGCCTCCTCTGTCGGCTTCGGTCAGCTTCGGGCGAGCATCGGCCAGCGGGTGGCTAAGCGCTTGCTCAGTTCTGGTCAAAAGTTACCCGGCGGTCACTGAAGCTGTCCAGAGTTCTCCGCCGGTGGTCGCCCACATCACAGCCCGACGTCGCCGGGCGCCTCCGCATGAACCGCGGCACGCAGTCACTGGCGCCGCAGCGCGAACCACAGCTCCGTCCGTACGTCCATGTCGTCGAGGTCCGCGTCCAGCAGCGTCGCGCAGCGGGCGATGCGCTGGCGGACCGTGTTGCGGTGGACCTGCAGCGCCACCGCCGTCCGGTCCCAGCTGCCGTGCAGGCCCAGCCAGCAGCGGAGCGTCTCCGCGAGCGTGGGGGTGAGCGGGGCGAGCAGGGCGCGGGCGTGCGCCTCCGCCTCGGCGGGCGGGACGAGCGCGGCCAGGCCCTGCCCCGCGTCGGTGTGGTGATGGGCCAGTGGGGTGCGGGTGGCCACGGCCCGGCCCAGGGCGCGGGCCGCCTGGCCGTCGGCGAGGTCCAGCGCGGTGATGGAGACGGGAGCGGAGGTGCCGAGTGTCCAGCCGGGCTGCGGGGTGACCCGCTCGCCACCCGGGACCAGGACCTTGACCGCGTCGCCGCCCCGGCCCGCGTCGACCAGTGCCGATCCCAGCGCGGCCCCCAGTGCCCCGGCGGTCAGCGGGTCGACGGGGCCGCCACCGCTGCGCCGGGCATGCACCACCGTCCAGAGCTCGGCGCCGCCGAGCAGCGGGGCGACGGCCGCCGGGTCCGCGCCCAGCAGCATCCGCACCAGTGCCGCCGACCGGCCCGCGGCGTCGGCGCCCTGGTGCGGGGCGGCCAGCAGGGAGAGTAGGACGACCGCGATACCGGTGACCGTGTGGTCGCCCGCCTCGCGCCGTCCCGTCGACAGCGCCAGGACGAGCCCCTGGCCGCCGCCGAGCGCGTACGCGAAGAGATGCGTGTCGCCGACGGCGTCGGTCGCGGACGTGGGGGCGGGGGAGGCGGCAGGCGCGGCGGGGGAGACCACGCGGGTCAGCCGGGTCAGCGCGGCCCGCACCTCGGGGGGCGGGCGGCGGCCCGCCGCGTGCAGCTCCTCGCCGGCCGCGGAGAGCAGGACCGCCCGCCCCGACAGCTGGGCGGCGAGCTGGTGCAGCACCGCGGGGACCGGATCCGGCCGGGCCGCCGCCGTGGCCAGGGCCTGCTGGGCGCGCGTCACCCGGCGCAGCTCCCGGTGCCGGGCCTCGGCCATCAGGCGCCACACCGCTCGGGCGATCGCGGTGAACGGGGTCTCGGGCGGCACCTCCACCAGGGGCAGCCCATGCCGGTCGCACGCCTCGATCAGGGCCTGCGGCACGGCGTCGTGCACCGGCGTGACCCCGAAACCGAGCGCCGCCGCCCCCGCCTCCACCAGCCGGGCGACATAGGTGTCCGGGTCCTCGAGCAGCACCCCGGCGCTCAGCAGCAGCTCACCGCCGAGCAGATACGGGTACGGGTCGGCCATCTCCGAGGTGTGCACCCACAACAGGTCCGCATGGTCCGGTCCCGCGATCCGGCGCAGCCGGAGTTCCTCGCGGGCGAGCAGCTCGGCGAGCGGGATGGGCGGGGTGGGGGGAGCGGATCCGGCGGGGGAATGGCGCCCGGTGGGAATGTCCGGCATGGATGGTCCATCCATCGGCTACGACGAGAATGGATGAAACGTACACTTCAGCGCTGCTTGTGGGCCACCTACCGTCTTCACGAAACACATACCCGCAACATTTCGCGAAGCGACTGAGACGGAGGTAAGCCCATGGCTGTCGACTATGCAGTGATCATCGTCTATCTGGCCGGCATGCTCGCGATGGGCTGGTGGGGCATGCGCCGCGCCAAGTCCAAGAGCGAATTCCTGGTGGCAGGCCGCCGCCTCGGCCCCTGGATGTACTCCGGGACCATGGCCGCGATCGTCCTCGGCGGTGCCTCCACCATCGGCGGCGTCGGCCTCGGATACCAGTACGGACTCTCCGGCGCCTGGATGGTCTTCACCATCGGCCTCGGGCTGCTCGCCCTGTCCATCTTCTTCTCGGCACGCATCGCCCGGCTGAAGGTCTACACGGTCTCCGAGATGCTCGACCTGCGCTACGGCGGCCGGGCCGGACTCATCTCCGGTGTCGTCATGTGGGCGTACACGCTGATGCTCGCGGTCACCTCGACCATCGCGTACGCCACCATCTTCGACGTCCTCTTCGACCTGAACCGCACCGTCGCGATCATCCTCGGCGGCGCCATCGTCGTCGCGTACTCGACGCTCGGCGGCATGTGGTCGATCACGCTCACGGACATGGTCCAGTTCGTCGTCAAGACGATCGGCGTCCTGCTGCTGCTCCTGCCGATCGCCGTCATCAAGGCCGGCGGCTTCAGCGAGATGAAGGCGAAGCTGCCCACCGAGTACTTCGACCCGCTGGGCATCGGCGGCGAGACGATCTTCACCTACGTGCTGATCTACACCTTCGGCATGCTGATCGGCCAGGACATCTGGCAGCGCGTGTTCACCGCGCGCACCGACCGCACCGCACGCTGGGGCGGCACCGTCGCCGGTACGTACTGCCTGGTGTACGCGATCGCCGGAGCTGTCATCGGCACCGCCGCCAAGGTCATGTACCCGAAGCTGCCCAGCGCCGACGCGGCCTTCGCGACCATCGTCAAGGACGAACTGCCGGTGGGTGTACGCGGACTGGTGCTGGCCGCCGCACTCGCCGCGGTGATGTCGACGTCGTCCGGTGCGCTGATCGCCTGCGCCACCGTCGCCAACAACGACATCTGGTCGAGGCTGCGGGGCGCGGTGACCCGGAGCGGCGGCGAGGAGCACGACGAGGTGAAGGGCAACCGGGCCTTCATCCTCATCATGGGTGTGGCCGTCATCGCCATCGCCATCGCCCTCAACAACGTCGTCGAGGCCCTGACCGTCGCGTACAACCTGCTCGTCGGCGGGCTGCTCGTGCCGATCCTCGGTGGTCTGCTGTGGCGTCGCGGCACGGCCGCCGGTGCGCTGGCCGCGGTGGCCGTCGGTGGCCTCGCGGTGATCGGTCTGATGGCGTCGTACGGAATCCTCGCCAACGAGCCGGTCTACTACGGGCTGCTGGCCTCGCTCGCGGTGTACGTGATCGTGTCCCTGGCCACGAAGCCGACCGACGCGGCGGTGCTCGCCACCTGGCGCGAGCGACTGGCGGGCCGGGGCGCCGAAGCGGAGGCGCCCGACTCGGACCCGGTGACCGTCTGATCACCTGTCCTCAATCGCCGGGCGGGCCGTTCACGCCCGTCCGGCGGTTGAGGACGGAACCGTTTGCCGTGGGGGCCCTCACTCGCACTCCACCGCACCCCGCACACTGAATACCGCACGAACGCCCACGAAGCGTGCACCACCCGCATCGCCCGAAGAAAGGCACTCCACATGAGCAGCAACGAAACGCCGCGCGGCCCCGTCGACTCCTCCCGCGTCCCGCGGTACGCCGGTCCCGCGACGTTCGCGCGGCTGCCCCGGCTCGACGAGGTCGGCACCGCCGATGTCGCCGTCGTCGGTGTGCCTTTCGACACGGGCGTCTCCTACCGCCCCGGCGCCCGCTTCGGTGGCAACGCGATCCGTGAGGCGTCGCGCCTGCTGCGCCCCTACAACCCGGCGCAGGACGCCTCGCCGTTCGCCCTCGCGCAGGTCGCCGACGCAGGTGACATCGCCGCCAACCCGTTCAACATCAACGAGGCGGTCGAGACGATCGAGGCCGCGGCCGACGACCTCCTCGGCACCGGCGCCCGCATGATGACGCTCGGCGGCGACCACACCATCGCGCTCCCGCTGCTGCGCTCCGTCGCGAAGAAGCACGGCCCGGTCGCCCTGCTCCACTTCGACGCCCACCTCGACACCTGGGACACCTACTTCGGCGCCGAGTACACCCACGGCACCCCGTTCCGCCGGGCCGTCGAGGAGGGCATCCTCGACACGTCCGCGCTCTCCCACGTCGGTACCCGCGGCCCGCTGTACGGCAAGCAGGACCTCGACGACGACGCCAAGATGGGCTTCGGCATCGTCACCTCCGCCGACGTCATGCGCCGCGGTGTCGACGAGATCGCCGACCAGCTGCGCGAGCGCATCGGCGACCGCCCGCTGTACATCTCCATCGACATCGACGTCCTGGACCCGGCGCACGCGCCCGGCACCGGCACCCCCGAGGCGGGCGGCCTCACCTCCCGCGAGCTCCTCGAGATCGTCCGCGGCCTGTCCTCCTGCAACCTGGTCTCCGCCGACCTGGTCGAGGTCGCCCCCGCGTACGACCACGCGGAGATCACCTCCGTCGCCGCCTCCCACACCGCGTACGAGCTGACGACGATCATGTCCCGTCAGATCGCTGCGGCGAAGGGGACGCAGGGCAAGTGACCCACGACCACCACGACGAGCGCCCGCAGCTCACCCCCGAGCAGATCGCGGACGCACTGAACCCGGCCGCCGGACGCAACGGCGGTGACCTCGTCGTCGAGACCCTCCAGGGCCTCGGCGCGACCACCGTCTTCGGGCTGCCCGGTCAGCACGCGCTGGGCATGTTCGACGCGCTGCGCCGCTCCTCCCTCTCGTACGTCGGCCTGCGCGTCGAGAACAACGCGGGCTTCGCCGCCGACGCGTACGGCCGGATCACCGGCGAAGTGGCGCCGCTGCTGCTCTCCACCGGGCCGGGCGCACTCACCTCCCTCGCCGCGCTCCAGGAGGCGGCGGCCGCGTCCGCCCCCGTACTGGCCATCTCCAGCCAGATCCCGACCGCGGGTCTGGGCGGCGGCCGTCACGGCTATCTGCACGAACTCCGGGACCAGAAGGCGTCGTTCCGCGACATCGTGAAGTCGGTCCACACGGTCCGTACGGCGTCGCAGATCCCGTCCGCGATCGCCGCCGCGTGGGAGTCCGCGCTGACGGCCCCGCACGGGCCGGTCTGGATCGAGATCCCGCAGGACGTACTCCTGGCCGAGACCACCCTGCCCGCCGTCACGGCGATGGACGCCACCCCGCGCCCCCTGCACCCGCGTCCCGAACTGACCGCCGTGGCAGCGCACCTGCTGTCGAACGCCGAACGTCCGGCGATCATCGCGGGCGGCGGAGTCGTGCGCTCCGACGCGTCCGGCAAGCTGCTCGCCCTCGCGGAGAAGATCGACGCCCCGGTCGTCACCACCTTCGGCGGCAAGGGAGCGTTCCCCTGGGAGCACCCCCTCTCGCTCCAGTCCTGGCTGGAGGACCGCCACACGACGGACTTCCTCGAAGCGGCGGACGTCCTGCTGGTCATCGGCTCCGGACTCGGCGAACTCTCCTCGAACTACCACACGTTCAGCCCGCGCGGCCGGGTCATCCAGATCGAGGCGGACGCCGGGAAGCTGGAGTCCAACCATCCCGCGCTCGGCATCCACGCCGACGCCCGCGAGGCCCTCGCCGACCTCCTCGAAGCGGTCGACCGCCGCGAGGACGAGGCGGCGGCGGACCGTGTGCGAGCGGTCCTCGACGCGGTACGGACACGGATCGCAGGCCAGGACCTCACGCTGGAGCAGCAGCTCATCGCCTCGGTCCGCGAGGCGCTGCCCGACACGTCCCCCAGCTTCTGGGACATGACGATCCTCGCCTACTGGGCCTGGTCCGCCTTCGACGCCCGCCACCCGAACACGATGCACTCGGCGCAGGGCGCGGGCGGTCTCGGCTACGGCTTCCCGGCAGCGCTCGGCGCGGCCGCGGCCGACCGTACGAGGCCGGTCCTGGCGGTCTCCGGCGACGGCGGCGCGATGTACTCCATCGCGGAACTGGCCACGGCCCGTCAGTACGACCTGCCGGTCACCTGGCTGATCGTCGACGACGGCGGCTACGGCATCCTGCGCGAGTACATGACGGGTGCGTTCGGCGAGGCCACGGCGACGGAACTGTCCCGCCCGGACTTCGTCGCCCTCGCCGAGTCGTTCGGCGTACCGGCGGTCCGTACGACCCCGGAGACGCTCGCCGACGACCTGGCGAAGTCCTTTGCGGAGCCCGGCCCTTCGGTGGTCGTGCTTCCGGCACTGCTGAGGATGTTCGAGCCGACGCATCTGTAGGCCGCGGCCCCGCTAGGGTCCCGGGGCATGGAATCGGAACCTCCCCTCGTCCACGAGGTCTTCCCGGACCTCGTGGACGGGTCGGCCGCCCTTCTCGGAGACGAGGAGGAGCGACATCCGGCACGCCCGGATCATGTCCGTCGAGCTGCTCCGGCGGTCCCCGATGCGCGATCGGCCGCAAACCCCTTGGACACGCATCCCGCAGCCGGTGTCCCCGCGTCCGAATCCGGCCGTTCCGGCTGCGGCGCGTACAACTTTTCGGCCGGTCGTGAGTCATCCCTGACGGGTGTGCAGGGGGCGCACCGTACAGATCACTCAGGGGGGACACGTCCCATGACGGACCAGCCTCGTATATCCCGCCGCGCGCGCACCGCGCTCGCCGTCACGCTCGCCGCGGGCATGCTCGCGCCCGTGACCCTCGCGGCCACGCCCGCCGCAGCCGCGACGCCGACCGTGAGGTGCACTTCCGACAAGGCGGGACTCGCCGCCAAGCTGACGACCGACATCACCGCCGCCCTCAAGGGGCGCAGGTCGACCACGGCGATCGCGCTCTACGACCGGACCACCAAGACGTCCTGCACGATGCGGTCCACGAGCACGTACGACTCCGCGAGCATCGTGAAGGCGACCGTCCTCGCGACGCTGCTCTGGGACAACAAGAAGCACAACCGCTATCTCACCCAGCGCGAGATCAACCTCACCACCGCCATGATCACCAAGTCCGACAACAACGCGACCACCAGCCTGTGGAAGCAGCTCGGCGTGACCAAGGTGAAGGCGTTCCTGAAGGCCGCGGGCATGACGCACACCGTGCCCGGCTCCGGTGGCTACTGGGGGCTGACCCAGATCACCGCGCAGGACGAGCTGCGGCTGCTGACGCTGCTGACCGCCAAGAACTCCGTACTCAGCGACAACGCGCGCGCGTACGAGCTCGGCCTGATGCGCAAGGTCATCTCCTCGCAGCGCTGGGGAACGCCCGCCGGAGCCCCGTCCGGGGTGACCGTCCAGGTCAAGAACGGCTGGCTGCCGCGTGCCACGCACGGCTGGCGGGTGCACAGCATCGGTGCGTTCACCGGGAAGGGGCACGACTACGGCATCACCGTGCTCACCCAGGACAACAAGACGATGAACGACGGCGTCAACACCATCCAGGCCGTCGCCCGCGCCATCCACAAGGACCTGAATCCGGCCGCCGTGACCAGGGCGACCGTCGCCCCGCCGGCCACGCCGCAGGAGGCGGTCCCGGCGGTGCCCGAGGCCCCTGCCGTGCCGATGCTGACGGCCACGCCCGGGTCGTAGGGCGCGCCCGAGCCGCGCCCCCACCCCCGTGCGCTCCGTCGGACGACGTACGCCGGTCCTACTCCGATGGGACGGTCTTTGTAACGGCGGGATGAAATCCGCAGCTGATCGCGTTGGTGCCTTCCGGTAGACCAGGTCGAACGGGAGGCACCGGTGACGGACGGCGACACGGACGCAGCACAGCAGGGCTGGGCACGGCGACTGGGCGGTTACGCATGGCGCTATCGGCGCAATGTGCTGCTGGCGCTCGGTTCGTCGCTCGCCGGGATGGCCGTGCTGGCAGTCGTCCCGCTGATCACCAAGGTGATCATCGACGATGTCGTCGGCAACCACACCCGTTCCCTCGGCGTCTGGACCGGCCTCCTGATCGCCACCGCCGTGCTGGTGTACATATCGACGTACATCCGCCGCTACTACGGCGGCCGGCTCGCCCTCGACGTACAGCACGATCTGCGCACCGACATGTACCGGACGCTCACCCGGCTCGACGGGAGGCGGCAGGACGAGCTGTCCACCGGGCAGGTCGTCGGGCGCGCCACCAGTGACCTGCAGCTGATCCAGGGGTTGCTGTTCATGCTCCCGATGACGATCGGGAACGTGCTGCTGTTCCTCATCTCCCTGGTGATCATGGCGTGGCTCTCGCCGCTGCTGACCCTCGTCGCGCTCGCCGTCGCCCCCGCGCTCTGGTTCATCGCCCGACGCTCCCGCTCCCGGCTCTTCCCCGCCACCTGGTACGCCCAGGGGCAGGCCGCCGCCGTCGCCGGAGTCGTCGACGGGGCCGTCTCCGGGGTCCGGGTCGTCAAGGGGTTCGGACAGGAGGAGCAGGAGACCGGGAAGCTGCGCGAGGTCGGGCGGAAGCTGTTCGCCGGGCGGCTGCGCACGATCCGGCTGAACTCCAGGTACACCCCCGCCCTCCAGGCCGTCCCCGCGCTCGGCCAGGTCGCGATGCTGGCGCTCGGCGGCTGGCTCGCCACTCGCGGCGAGATCACGCTCGGTACGTTCGTCGCGTTCTCGACCTACCTCGCCCAGCTCGTCGGGCCGGTCCGGATGCTCGCCATGGTCCTCACCGTCGGGCAGCAGGCCCGCGCCGGTGTGGAGCGAGTCATCGAGCTGATCGACACCGAGCCGACCATGACGGACGGCACGGTGGAGCTCCCCGCCGACGCCCCGGCGACCGTCGAGTTCGACGACGTACGGTTCGGGTACGACCCCGAGCGGCCGGTCCTCGACGGGTTCTCGCTCACCATCGAACCCGGCGAGACCGTCGCCGTCGTCGGCGCCTCCGGCAGCGGGAAGTCCACCGTTTCCCTGCTGCTGCCCCGCTTCTACGACGTGGCGCACGGCGCCGTCCTGGTCGGCGGCCACGACGTCCGGGAGCTCACCCAGGACTCGCTGCGGGCCGCCATCGGCCTCGTGCCGGAGGACAGCTTCCTCTTCTCCGACACGGTCCGCGCCAACATCGCGTACGGGCACCCGGACGCCACCCAGGAGCAGATCGAGCAGGCAGCCCGCGCCGCCCAGGCGGACGGGTTCATCGCCGATCTGCCGAACGGCTACGACACCAAGGTCGGCGAGCACGGGCTCACCCTCTCCGGCGGCCAGCGCCAGCGCGTCGCGCTCGCCCGCGCCATCCTCACCGACCCCCGGCTGCTCCTCCTCGACGACGCCACATCCGCCGTCGACGCCCGCGTCGAGCACGAGATCCACGAGGCCCTCGCCCAGGTCATGGAGGGGCGGACGACCCTCCTCATCGCCCACCGCCGCTCCACCCTCGGCCTCGCCGACCGCATCGCCGTACTCGAGAACGGCCGGCTCGCCGACATCGGCACGCACGAGGAGCTGGAGCGCCGCTCCGCCCTCTACCGGCGTCTGCTCACCGACCCGGACGAGCTGGGCGGCACCTCCCCGGGCCACCAGCCGGTGATGACCGACACGGCCGTCGAGGACAACCGGGCCCTCCAGGAGGAGCTGGAAGCCGATTTCGACGCCGAGCGCGGCATCAGCCCCGGACTCTGGGTCCGCAAGGAGGAGCCCCGCGACACCGGCGCGGCCGGCATGCCCGCCACGCCCGAGCTGCTCGCCCAGGTCGAGGCGCTTCCCCCGGCCACCGACACCCCCGGGATCGACGAGGCACGCGCCGTCCGGCGCGAGGAGTCGTACGGGCTTCGCCGGCTGCTGCGCGGCTTCGGGCTTCCGCTGGCGGTCAGCCTGGCGCTCGTCGCCGTCGACGCGGGCATGAGCCTGCTCCTGCCCGTACTGATCCGGCACGGCATCGACCAGGGCGTCACGCAGATGGCGACCGGTGCGGTCTGGGCGGCGTCCGTGCTCGCCCTGTTCGTCGTGCTGGTGCAGTGGGCGGCGCAGATCGGCGAGACCCGGATGACGGGCCGCACCGGAGAGCGGGTGCTCTACTCGCTCCGGCTGAAGATCTTCGCGCAGCTCCAGCGGCTCGGCCTCGACTACTACGAGCGCGAGCTCACCGGCCGCATCATGACCCGGATGACGACGGACGTGGACGCGCTGTCCACGTTCCTCCAGACCGGTCTGGTCACGGCCTTCGTCTCCGCCGTCACGTTCTTCGGCATCATGGGCGTGCTGCTCGTCCTCGACGTCCAGCTGGCGCTCGTCGTCTTCGCGACCCTGCCGGTGCTGGTCATCGGTACGTTCTTCTTCCGCCGCAAGAGCGTCAAGGCGTACGAGCTGGCCCGTGAGCGGATCAGCGTCGTCAACGCCGACCTCCAGGAGTCCGTCTCCGGGCTCCGGATCGTGCAGGCGTTCCGCCGCGAGAAGGACGGCGCGGAGCGGTTCGCCGACCGCAGCGACCACTACCGCGAGGCCCGGGTGCGCGGCCAGTGGCTGATCTCGGTCTACTTCCCGTTCGTGCAGCTGCTGTCGTCGGTGGCCGCGGCCGCCGTACTGATCGTCGGCGCGGGCCGCGTCGACAACGGCACGCTCACCACCGGCGCCCTCGTGGCGTATCTCCTCTACATCGACCTGTTCTTCGCGCCCGTGCAGCAGCTCTCGCAGGTCTTCGACGGCTACCAGCAGGCCACGGTCTCCCTCGGCCGCATCCAGGAACTCCTCCGGGAGCCGACCTCCACCGCCGACTCCGAGGAGCCGCTGGACGTGCCTTCGCTGCGCGGCGAGATCGCGTTCGAGGACGTGACCTTCGCGTACGGCTCCGGGGACGACGAGGACGAGGCACTCACCGGCATCAACCTGCGGATCCCGGCCGGGCAGACCGTCGCGTTCGTCGGGGAGACCGGCGCCGGGAAGTCCACCCTGGTCAAGCTCGTCGCCCGGTTCTACGACCCGACGGGTGGCCGGGTCACGGCGGACGGCGCCGATCTGCGTCGCCTCGACCTCACCGCGTACCGGCACCGGCTCGGAGTCGTACCGCAGGAGGCGTACCTCTTCGCGGGTACGGTCCGGGACGCCATCGCGTACGGGCGGCCGGACGCCACCGACGCCCAGGTGGAGGCGGCGGCCCGGGCGGTCGGCGCGCACGACATGATCGCCACGCTGGACAGCGGCTATCTGCACGAGGTCGCCGAGCGGGGCCGCAACCTGTCGGCCGGTCAGCGCCAGCTGATCGCACTCGCCCGCGCCGAACTCGTCGACCCCGACATCCTCCTGCTCGACGAGGCGACCGCCTCCCTGGACCTCGCCAGCGAGGCCCTGGTCAACCAGGCGACCGACCGGCTGACCGGCCGGCGCACCACCCTCGTCGTCGCCCACCGGCTGACCACGGCCGCCCGCGCCGACCGGGTCGTGGTGATGGACCACGGCCGGGTCGTCGAGGACGGCACGCATGACGAACTTCTCGCCGAGGAAGGGCATTACGCCGTGCTGTGGCGCACCTTCATCGGGGAGGACGAGCCGGCGGGAGTCTGAGAGTACCCGGCAGTAGGCAGCCCCGCGACGCCGCGAAGCTTACTGCCGGGCACTCTGAACCGCGGGTCTCAGCGGATGCCGGAGATCTTGCCGGTCTGCAGGTCCGGCTGAACGGTCAGATACGTGTACACGGGATGCTTGCCGCCGCTCCAGGTCAGCCGCACCTTCGACCAGGTGTGACCGGCGCCGCTGTCGCCCGCTGTCACCTGGACGGCGAGCGGTGTGTTCTGGGCGCGGAGCACCCCGTCCGCGTGGTTGCGCGCCTCCCAGGTGCGCAGCTGTGAGCGGAGCCCGGGCGTCAGGTAGAACGACCGGAGGGCGGTGGCGAGCTTGCCGCCGCCCTCGGCCGTGACCGCGTCGATATAGGCGCCGTAGAAGTGGGCCACCTGCTGATGGGCGGGGGCGGAGTGGGTGCTGCGCATCTGCGTCGCGCGCGCCGGATTCTGCGGCGCGGCAGCGGCGGCAGGGACCACGGAGGCGGCGGCCAGGAGAGCGGTCACGAGAAGGGTGCGGCCGACGCTGCGGCGGCCGCGCGAGCCGGGCGCCTTGCGGAGTTGGAGCACGACAGTTCCTACCTTTCGTATGACTCTGCCCTATTGGACCCATGGTGTGGAGGTTCGGTTGCGCGGTATGCGGAGCGCGCCGCATGCAACCTTCGGATGGCCCTTCGCGTCGTACGCATGTGCGCGTATGAGCCGCGCGGGGGCGAGAGCGTTCGATGGGGTGAGGGAACTGCTGGGGAACAGGAATGCGAAAACCGCCGGAGGCGGCGGTACCGGACGGCGTGCACTGGTCCAGGTGTTCGTACTGGCGCTGGTGACCGCTGTCGGGCTGGTGCTCGGCGGTCCCGGGGCCGGCAGCGCCGACGCCGCATCGTCCTGCGGCGGACGGCTCGCGAAGACAGTGACGTTCTCCACGGGTGAGGTGCGCATCTTCAGGAGCCGCTCCTACGCCTGCGCGATCACGGTCGCGAAGAAGCCGGGCCCGCGCCGCAAGATGTCCGTCATGATCCAGGCGCGTGGCGGCCGGCCCGTCGCCGACAGCGGCAGGTTCACCAAGCAGACCGGCCGGGTGACCGTCCACGCACTGCACCGATGTGTCCGGGCCGCGGGTTCCGTCGCCGGAAAATCCGGCGCCACGGGCTGGATACTCTGCTGATAATTCTGACGAAGTGACAGGAGGGGCTGGTCAGCCGGGTGTTGCACCGCTAGATTCGCGATGAATCTTGTGAATCCAGGTGAAATTCCCGGGGAGGGTGCATGCGCAAGGCGCTCAGAGGTTTCCTTTCGCTCGCGGTGCTCATAGGCACGGTGAGCGCGACGGGTGCCTCCGTCGGTGCGGCCAGTGCCGCGGACGCGACCGCGATCCGGTCCGTCGGGTCCGACAGTTCCGCCGATGCGACCGCGGACATCAAGGACCGCATCCTGGCCATACCCGGGATGAGTCTGATCGAGGAGAAGCCGTACGCCGGCTACCGCTACTTCGTTCTCAACTACACCCAGCCGATCGACCACCGGAACCCGTCGAAGGGCACGTTCCAGCAGCGCATCACCCTGCTGCACAAGGACACCTCGCGCCCGACGGTCTTCTACACCGGCGGGTACAACGTCTCCACGAACCCCAGCCGCTCCGAGCCGACCCGGATCGTCGACGGCAACCAGGTCTCGATGGAGTACCGCTTCTTCACCCCGTCCCGCCCCGCCCCGGCCGACTGGTCGAAGCTCGACATCTGGCAGGCGGCCAGCGACCAGCACCGCGTCTTCACCGCACTGAAGCAGATCTACACCGAGAACTGGCTGAGCACCGGCGGTTCCAAGGGCGGTATGACCGCCACGTACTTCGAGCGCTTCTACCCGAAGGACATGGACGGCGTCGTCGCGTACGTCGCGCCGAACGACGTGGTCAACAAGGAGGACTCGGCATACGACCGGTTCTTCGAGAACGTCGGCACGAAGGAGTGCCGCGACCGGCTGGAGGGCGTGCAGCGCGAGGCGCTGATCCGCCGCGAGCCGCTGGAGAAGAAGTACAAGGAGTACGCCGACACCAACGGCTACACCTTCAACACCGTCGGATCCCTCGACAAGGCGTACGAGGCCGTCGTCATGGACTACGTCTGGGCGTACTGGCAGTACAGCCTGCTCGCCGACTGCGACACCATTCCCGCCGATGCCAAGACCGCGCCCGACCAGGCGATCTGGGACTCGATCGACACCATCTCGGGCTTCTCCGCCTATGTGGACCAGGGCCTGGAGCGGTACACGCCGTACTACTACCAGGCGGGCACCCAGCTCGGTTCGCCGGACATCAAGCAGCCGTGGCTCGGCAATCTCAGCCGCTACGGATACCAGCCGCCGCGCAACTTCGTGCCGAGCTCCATCCCGATGACGTTCCAGCCGTCGGCGATGCGGGACGTCGACACCTGGGTGAGGCACAACGCCACCCGGATGATGTGGGTGTACGGGGAGAACGACCCGTGGGGTGCGGAGCGCTTCCGCCTCGGCAGCGGCGCCCATGACAGCCACGTCTACACGGTGGCCGGCGGCAACCACGGTTCCAATGTGGCCGGTCTCGCCGCCGACGAGAAGGCGAAGGCGACTGCCGACATCCTTCGCTGGGCGGGCGTCGCCCCGGCCGCCGTGCAGTCGGACCCGGCCAAGGCGAAGCCGCTCGCGCCGTACGACGCGCGGCTCGACAAGCGGGACCTGACGAGCGAGCGCAGGCAGGGCCCCGCGTTGCGGCCGTAGAAGGCCGGCACGGTGTGGTGCGTGCCGGGTCCGAACCGTGCGGTTCGGGCCCGGCACGCGCGCGTAGCCCGTCGGGTCAGTACGTCAGGCCGTAGCCGACCGGGTACAGCACCTTCGTCGGATCGTCCGCCCGTTGCACCGGCACCGGCAGTCGGCCCTCCGGTTCGGCGCGGCCCGCGATCACCCGGGCCGCGGCGCGCAGTTCGACGTCCGTCCAGGAGTACGCGGCCAGGCTCGCCGCGTGGGCGGGCAGCTGGGCGATGTCGTACGGGTTCCGGATCGCGATCGTGATCACCGGGACGCCGGTCGCCACGAGGGCGCTGACCAGGGTGCGCTGGGAGCTGGTTGCCGAGACGTTGTACGTCCCCACGATCACCGCGTCCTTGCCCTGTGCGGCCGCCACCGCCTCGGCGATCTTCGCCTGGCTGGGCGCGGTGCCGGTGGACACTGCGGTCGCCGCGTACCCCAGTTCGGTGAAGGCGCCGGCGAGGGTGGTGGTCGGCGGTCCGGTGGTGCCGGACGGGGAGGCGGGATCGGCGCCGACCACGAGGAGGTTCTTGTGGGAGCGGCGGGACAGCGGCAGCACCGCACCGGTGTTGGCCAGCAGCGTGGTGGTGTGCTCCGCGATCCGGTCGGCGGCGGCGAGGTGCGACCGGGTGCCGACGGCACGGTCCACGCCCTCCTGGCTGACGAACGGGTCGTTGAACAGCCCCAGCTTCGCCTTCAGCCGCAGGATGCGCAGGATCGATTCATCGATCCTGGACTCGCTGATCTCGCCGCTCTTCACGGCCGCCAGAACGGCGTTCCAGGAGACGTCGAGGCTCGGCGGGTTCAACAGCTGGTCCACACCCGCCTGCAGGGCGAGGACGGGCACGCGGTCGTCGCCGTACTTCGTGCGCACCCCCTCCATGCCGAGCGAGTCGGTGACCACGACACCGTCGTAACCGAGCTCCTCGCGCAGGATGCCGGTGAGGATCGGCCGGGACAGGGTCGCCGGGTCCTCGGCTGCGTCGAGCGCGGGAACGACGATGTGCGCGGTCATGATCGCGTCGATGCCCGCGGCGATCGCGGCGCGGAACGGCGGCGCGTCCAGCTCGGCCCACTGGTCGCGGGAGTGGTGGATGTAGGGCAGGCCGGTGTGGCTGTCGGTGCTGGTGTCGCCGTGGCCCGGGAAGTGCTTGGCCGTCGAGGCGATCCCGGCGCTCTGATACCCCTTCACCTGCGCGGCGACCATCCCGGCCACGGCCTGCGGATCGGAGCCGAAGGACCGTACGCCGATCACCGGGTTGGCCGGGTTGACGTTGACGTCGGAGTCCGGGGCGTAGTTCTGGTTGATGCCGATCGCGGCGAGCTCGGCGCCCGCGATCTGGCCGGCCCGGCGCGCGTCGGAACGCGAACCGCCGGCACCGAGCGCCATCGCACCCGGCATCAGCGTGGCGGGCTCGCCGACGCGGCAGACGATGCCGTGCTCCTGGTCGGTGGAGATCAGGAGCGGCAGGGGCGTGGGACCGGCGAGACCGGCGCGCTGGATGCCGTTGGAGAGGTCGGCGATCTGGTGCGGATCGCGGGTGTTGTGCGCCCAGGCGAAGTAGATGATTCCGCCGACGTGGTACTTGGCGATCATCTCGGCGGCGGTACGGACCCCGATCTCGGCCATGTTCGCGTTGATGTCGGCCTGGTCGGGCTCGGTGGCGGAGTGCCCGTACACCCGCATCACGAAGAGCTGACCGACCTTCTCCTCCAGGCTCATCCGGGAGATGAGCTGCTTGAGGCGCTCGGTGCCGGGGGCGGAGGAGGCTGCGGAGGCGGCGAATGCCCCGGGGGCGGAGACCGCACCGGTCGCAACCGCTGCGGCGGTCACGGCGGTGGCGGTGAGGAGGGTGCGTCTGGAGGTGCGGTGGTGCACGTGAGCTCCTTCGGCCGTGCTCAGGGGAGAGGGGGGCGGTGAAAGTAACTTCCAAAGGGCACGAATATCTAGAAAGTAACTTCCAGTCAAGGGGGCGGTCCGATAATCGGCTTGGTGACGTGCGATCCGGCTCGGCCCGTTCGGTGCTCGAGGCAGGCCCATGGCCACAGGCCCGCACCCTCGAAGCCCTCCGCGGCCCCTACCTCAGACCCGCCCCCGCCCCCCGCGCCTGAAGCGATTCCACCGCCACCGTGATCGCGGGCCGCCGGGCCGCCTCCGTGCGCCACAACGCGTACAGCCGCCGCACCGGTACGGGGTCCAGCGGCACCGCCACCACTCCCGCCGGCAGCGGTCCCCGCCCCAGCCGCGGGATCATCGCGACCCCGAGGCCGGCGGCGAGCAGAGCCAGTTGGGTGTGGTTCTCCTCCGCCTGGTGCCGGATGTCCGGCTCGTAACCCGCCGCCCGCAGCGTCCGTACGAGCCAGTCGTGACAGACCGTCCCCGGCGGCTGACAGATCCACCGCTCCTTCGCCAACTCCTCGCGCCGCACCGCGTCCCGCCCGGCGAGGCGATGCCCCTCCGGCACCAGCAGATCGCACCGGTCGTCACCGATCACCGCCTGCGCGATGCCCTCGGGGGCGGGCAACGGCGCGATGTCCCAGTCGTGCGCGACAGCGAGATCGATCACGCCCTTGGCCACCAGATCGACCGACAGATGAGGGTCGACCTCGGTCAGCCGCACGTCCAGGGCGGGGTGGTCCCGGTCCAGCTCGGCCAGCACGCCGGGCAGCAGACCGCGCGCCGCGGACGCGAAGGCGCCGATCGACAGTCGCCCCGTCGGCAGCCCCCGGCGCTCCTCGAGCGTCGTCTCGGCGCGCTCCACGATTGCCAGCAACTGCTGGGCGGTGGCGGCGAGATGGAGCGCCTCCTCGGTGAGCGCGACACCGCGCCCGCGCCGCTCCAGCAGCGTCGTGCGGGTCTCCCGCTCCAGCTTCGTGATCTGCTGGGAGACCGCCGACGGGGTGTAGCCGAGCGCGGCCGCGGCGCCCGCGACGGACCCGTGGACGGAGATGGCGTGCAGTGCGCGCAGCCGGGACAGATCGAGCACCGGAACCTCCCGGACCTTCCTGATTCATTAGCGATGCTCAATTTCACCATGAAGAAATCCGCGCTGGTGCTACATGGTCCCGGCGGGTGATCCTCGCTCCATGCGTCCCCTTCACATCGCCCTGGCCGCCCTGGTGGCTGCCGTCTGGGGCGTCAATTTCGTCGTCATCGAGGTCGGCCTCGGGCACTTTCCGCCGCTGCTCTTCTCCGCCCTCCGCTTCCTGGTCGCGGCGCTGCCCGCGGTCTTCCTCGTCGGGCGGCCCAAGGTCGCGTGGAAGTGGATCGTGGGCGTCGGGCTGGTCCTGGGCGTGGCGAAGTTCGGTCTGCTGTTCATCGGCATGGACCGCGGAATGCCCGCCGGTCTGTCCTCCCTCGTGCTCCAGGTCCAGGCGGTCTTCACGGCCCTCTTCGCGGCCGTGGCGCTCGGCGAACGGCCCGGCGGAGCAAGGATGTCGGGGATGGGGATCGCACTGGCCGGTATCGGGGTCGCGGCGGTGGACGAGGGTGCGAGCGGCCCCGTGCTCGCCTTCGTGCTGGTGATCGCGGCGGCGGCCTGCTGGGGCGTGTCGAACGTCCTGACCCGCAAGGCCGCCCCGCCCGACTCCCTCAACTTCATGGTGTGGGTCTCGACCGTGCCCGTCCTGCCGCTGCTCGGTCTCTCCCTCCTCTTCGAGGGCTGGGACCGCGACGCCGACGCGCTGGCCGCACTGGACTGGAGCGGCATCGGCATCATCGTCTACGTCGCCTGGATCACCACGGTCTTCGGCTTCGGGGCGTGGGGTTTCCTGCTGCGCCACCACCCGGCGTCGTCCGTGGCCCCGTTCACCCTGCTCGTCCCGGTCTTCGGGATGTCCTCGGCCGCGCTGTTCCTCGGCGAGTCGGTGAGTCCGCTGCGGTGGTGCGCTGCGGCGCTGCTGGTGGGCGGAGTGGCGCTCACGTCACTGGCGGGGACGCGCCGGACGCGTGCGACGGGTGGGCCCGACGACGATCCGGCCCCGGAGGGGGCGCCGGAGCCGAATCCGGCTCCCTCTGCGGCCAGGACCTAGTGCCTCGACCGGCAATGTTTGCCCCATGAGGAGCGCGCGTGCCGGGCGGTGCGACGGGGCGAAGCCTGCCGGGAGGGGCACTGGTTTCACCGGCGATGCCGTCGGCGGACCGGCAGCAGAACCCGGACATGACGGAGGACTCCCGGGAAGCCCTGCTTCCCGGGAGTCCTCCACCGCAGGCTCCTGCTACTCCTTCGGTGCACCCAGCCGCAGCAGATGCTCCCGTCCCGCGCTCAGCAGCCCGGGCAGTTCGGCCGCCTCCGGGTGCCAGCGCTTCTCGTACTCCCAGCAGACCCAGCTGTCCGCGTCCAGCGTGTCCAGACAGGCACCCAGCGGCAGCACCCCGGCCCCGAGCGCCAGCGGTTCGGTGTCCTCCGCCGACGCGATGTCCTTGACCTGTACGTATCCCAGGTGCGGGGCGAGCACCGCATGGCTCGCGACCGGCTCCTCGCCCGCCAGCCAGGTGTGCATGATGTCCCACAGCGCACCGACCTGCCGGTGTCCGACCGTCCCGGCGATCCGGGCCACGTCGGCACCGGCCCGGTGCGAGTCATGGGTCTCCAGCAGGATCCGTACGCCCAGGTCGGCGGCGTAGGGGGCGGCGGCGCCCAGTCGGCGGGCGGCGTTCGCATCGGCCACCTCCGGGTCCAGCCCGCCGCCGCCGGGGAAGACCCGGACGTGGGAGGCGCCCAGATCCCGCGCCAGCTCCACCAGCCCGGCGAGCTCGTCCAGTACCGGCTGGTCGTCCCCCTCGGCGGCGACCCGGACGTACCCGGCGACGGTCAGGATCTCGACGCCGCCCTTCTTGAACTCCTCGGCCACGTCGGCGCGTTCGGCCGAGGAGAGCCCCGGGTGCACCGGCTCCTCGGGGTGGGCGCGCAGCTCCACCCCCTGGTAGCCGTGGTCGACGGCCAGCCGGATGACGTCGGCGATCGGCATCCCCGGTACTCCGAGGGTCGAGAAAGCGAGCTTCACGTGCGTGTTCCTTCCGTCGGTACCTGCCCCTGCGCCGTACGGACCGGACAGCGGCCCGCACATCATCGGCCCACGGCACGCGGTACGAGTACCCCGGACCGGGGAGCGGAACCCGGACGCGTCACTTCCGCGGCGGCGCCGTCGACCCCCGCACCATCAGCTCCGCCGCGATCGTCGCGATGCCTCCGGGCGGCGGGGTCTCCTTGCCCATCGCCAGCCGGCCGGCCCGCGCCCCCGCCTCGAACAACGGCAGCCGTACGGTCGTCAGGGCCGGGACCGCGTCCACCGAGAACGGCAGGTCGTCGAAACCGGCCACGGAGATGTCCTCGGGGATACGCAGACCGCGGTCCCGGATCGCTGCGCTCGCGCCCAGAGCCACGGTGTCGTTGGCGGCGACGATCGCCGTCACCTCCGGTTCGCGGCGCAGGAGTTCGAGCGTCGCGTCGTAACCCGACCGGCGGTCGTACGGACCGTGGACGGTGAGACGATCCTCGTCCCGGCCGTTCGCGAGACGCCCTTCCACGGTTGTGTCGTCGCCGTACAGGCCCGCCGCCGCCATCGCGTCGCGGTGCCCTTCCAGCCGGTGGCGTGTCGTCGTCCGCTCCACCGGGCCCGCGACATAGCCGATCCGCCGGTGGCCGAGTGTCAGCAGGTGCTCGGTGAGGCGTCGGCCGCCGCCCCGGTTGTCGAAGGCGAGCGCCGCCACGACCGCTTCGCCCTCGGGCAGCGGGGGCCGCCCGCAGAGCACCACCTTGGTCCCGGCGTCCGCGAGTTTCGCCAGCTTCGCCGCCATTGCCGCCTGGTGCGCCGGGTCCTCCACCGCGCCGCCGGTGAGAATGACGGCCGCGGCGCGCTGACGCTGGAGCAGGGTGAGGTAGGTGAGTTCGCGTGCGGGGGAGCCACCGGTGTTGCAGACCACGGCGAGCTTCTCGCCCCCGGCCCGCCCGGAGCCGTCGCCCGGCCCGCCGATCTCGGTCTGCGCCGCCCCGGCCATGATCCCGAAGAACGGGTCGGCGATGTCGTTGACCAGGATGCCGACCAGGTCGGACGTGGCGGCGGCGAGCGAGCTGGCCGGTCCGTTGAGTACGTAGTCCAGGTCGTCCACCGCGCGCAGCACCCGTTCCCGGGTGGAAGCCGCCACCGGGTAGTTGCCGTTGAGCACACGCGACACGGTGGCGGGCGACACCCGGGCGCGAGCCGCCACGTCCGCGAGGGTGACTGTCATCGCTTCCTCCGAGGGTTTTGGACGGAGCCCTCTTGTCCGGGCCGCTGTCGGCAGGCTAGCGTCATACCGCATAGAAAGCGCTTGCTACGGCTGTATGGAGGGAACTTCGTGACACGCAGGACAGTGCGCATCGCCATGAACGGCGTCACGGGTCGCATGGGATACCGGCAGCACCTGGTGCGCTCGATCCTCGCGATCCGCGAGCAGGGCGGCCTCGACCTCGGCGACGGCGAGGTGCTGTGGCCCGAGCCCGTCCTCGTCGGCCGCCGCGCCCATGCGCTGGAGGAACTCGCCGACCGGCACGGTCTGACCGAGTGGTCGACCGACCTCGACGCGGTCCTCGCGGACGACACCATCGACATCTACTTCGACGCCCAGGTCACCTCGGCCCGCGTCGAAGCGATCAAGAAGGCGATCGCCGCGGGCAAGCACATCTACACCGAGAAGCCCACCGCGACGGACGTCGAGGGCGCACTGGAGCTGGCCCGCCTCGCCAAGGACGCCGGGATCAAGCACGGCGTCGTCCAGGACAAGATCTTCCTGCCGGGCCTGCTGAAGCTGAAGCGCCTCATCGACGGCGGCTTCTTCGGTGAGATCCTCTCCGTGCGCGGCGAGTTCGGCTACTGGGTCTTCGAGGGCGACTGGCAGGAGGCCCAGCGCCCCTCCTGGAACTACCGTTCCGAGGACGGCGGCGGCATCGTCGTCGACATGTTCCCGCACTGGGAGTACGTGCTCCACGAGCTGTTCGGCCAGGTCAAGACCATTCAGGCGCACGTCCAGACGCACATCCCGCAGCGCTGGGACGAGCAGGGCAAGCCCTACCCCGCCACCGCCGACGACGCCGCCTACGGCATCTTCCAGCTGGCCGGTGGCGCCGTCGCCCAGATCAACTCCTCCTGGACCGTCCGCGTCAACCGCGACGAACTCGTCGAGTTCCAGGTCGACGGAACGCACGGCTCCGCCGTTGCCGGACTGCGCAACTGCCGCGTCCAGCACCGCTCGGCCACCCCCAAGCCGGTCTGGAACCCCGACCTCCCGGTCACCGAGTCGTTCCGCGACCAGTGGCAGGAAGTCCCGGACAACGCCGTCTTCGACAACGGCTTCAAGGCCCAGTGGGAGCTCTTCCTGCGCCACATCGTGCTCGACGAGCCGTACACCTGGGACCTGATGGCCGGCGCCCGCGGTGTCCAGCTCGCCGAGCTCGGGCTCAAGTCCTCCGCCGAGGGCCGACGCCTGGACGTACCGGAGCTGACGCTGTGACGATCCACCTCCCGCAGGGCCCGTACGAACCCCGAACCACCCCGCTCGAACTCGCACCGGCCGGGGCTCCGCTCGCCTCCCGTACGGTCTTCTCCGCCGCCCATGTCGTCGCCGACCCGTACGCCGACATCAGCCCCGACGACCCCGCGGCCGTCGACTGGGACGCCACCCTCGCCTTCCGCCGCCATCTGTGGTCGCACGGTCTCGGCGTCGCCGAAGCCATGGACACCGCCCAGCGCGGCATGGGGCTGGACTGGGCCGGCGCCGCCGAGCTCATCCGCCGCTCCGCCGCCGAGGCAAAGGCCGTCGGCGGCCGGATCGCATGCGGCGTCGGCACCGACCAGCTCCCCGCAGGGCCCGCCACGCTCGCCGAGGTGAAGGCCGCGTACGAGGAGCAGCTCACCCTCGTCGAGGAGAGCGGTGCCCAGGCCATCCTGATGGCGTCCCGCGCCCTCGCCGCCGCGGCGAGCGGCCCCGAGGACTACCTGGAGACGTACGCACACCTGCTGCGCCAGGCCTCGGAGCCGGTCGTCCTGCACTGGCTCGGCCCGATGTTCGATCCCGCGCTGGAGGGCTACTGGGGCTCATCGGACCTCGACGCCGCCACCGACACCTTCCTCAAGGTCATCGCCGAGCACCCCGACAAGGTCGACGGCATCAAGATCTCGCTCCTCGACGCCGAGCGTGAGATCGACGTACGCCGCCGTCTTCCCGGCGGGGTCCGCTGCTACACGGGCGACGACTTCAACTACCCCGAGCTGATCGCGGGCGACGACCGGGGCTTCAGCCACGCCCTGCTCGGCATCTTCGACCCGCTCGGCCCGTTGGCCGCCCACGCGGTACGCGTCCTGGACACCGGGGACGTGAAGGGCTTCCGTGACCTCCTCGACCCCACGGTCGAGCTGTCCCGGCACCTCTTCCAGGCGCCCACTCGCTTCTACAAGACGGGCGTGGTCTTCCTGGCCTGGCTGGCAGGCCACCAGGACCACTTCACGATGGTCGGCGGGCTCCAGTCCGCCCGCTCGCTGCCCCACCTGGCGAAGGCGTACGAACTCGCCGACCGGCTGGGCCTGTTCCCCGACCCGGAGCTGGCCGAATCCCGGATGCGCGCCCTGCTCACGGTCGACGGAGGTGCCCGGTGACGGATGTGTCGCGCCTGAGCATCAACCAGGAGACCATCAAGCAGTGGTCGCTGCCCGAGCTCACCGAGGGGTGCGTCAAGGCGGGCATCGACAAGGTGGGCCTGTGGCGGGGCCCTGTCCAGGAGTACGGGGTCGAGCGCACCGCGCAGCTTCTGAAGGTCGCGGGCCTGACCGTCACCAGCCTCTGCCGGGGCGGCTTCTTCACCGCGCTCGACCCGGCCGAACGGGCCCGGGCCCTGGACGACAACCGCGCGGCGATCGACGAGGCGGCGGCCCTGTCCACCGACACCCTGGTCCTGGTATCGGGCGGTCTCCCGTCCGGCAGCCGCGATCTCCACGGCGCCCGCGAACGCGTTGCGGAAGCGCTTGCCGAGCTGGGCCCGTATGCGCAGGAACGCGGCGTGCGCCTGGCGATCGAACCCCTGCACCCGATGTTCGCCTCGGACCGCTGTGTCGTCTCCACCCTGTCCCAGGCACTGGACATCGCGGAGCGCTTCCCGGCGGAGCAGGTCGGTGTGGTCGTCGACACGTACCACATCTGGTGGGACGACCAGGCGGCCGCACAGATCGCGAGGGCGGGGGAGGGCGGCCGTATCCACTCGTTCCAGCTGGCGGACTGGATCACCCCGCTCCCGGCGGGGGTACTCCTCGGACGGGGTCAACTCGGCGACGGGAGCGTTGACTTCCGCGCATTCCGCGCGATGGTCGAGGCCACCGGCTTCGACGGACCGATCGAGGTGGAGATCTTCAACGAGGACCTGTGGGCGCGCGACGGCGCCGAAGTCCTCGCGGAGGTCGCGGCGCGGTACGTCGAGCACGCCTGCTGAGAGCAGATGCGACGCGGCGGGTAAAGACATCGCAAAGGGACGCAACCCTTCCGCGTCCTGCCGGGTCGTATGTTGCGTCGGGCGCTTCCGGGAGGGATCCGGGGGGATCGGGAAGCCCTGACGGAGGGGGAAAGCGAGAGGGGTCCGGTCTTCCGACCGGACCCCATTTCGTCTTGCCGGGCCCATCTTCTACGACTGCTGTGCCCGGTCGGACCGGACCGGGCCGGCTCGGTGGCCGCCGAGTCCGGCTTCGTCGCAGGCTGATCAGTAGGCCGAGTTGACGTTGTCGATCGAGCCGTAGCGGTGGGCCGCGTAGTTGCAGGCGGCGGTGATGTTGGCGACCGGGTCGTAGATGTTCCACGAGGTGCCGGGGACGTGGTACGCCTTGAAGGTCGGGTCTATGACCTGGAGCAGACCCTTGGACGGGATGCCCTTGGCGGCATTCGAGTCCCAGTTGTTGATGGCGTTGGGGTTGCCGGAGGACTCGCGCATCAGGTTCTTGTAGATGCCGTTGTAGGAGCCCGGGATGCCCTGCGCCCGCATGATCTCCAGTGACTGGTTGATCCACGTGTTGACGTTGCCGCCGGCCCGGGCGGGGGTGGCGGCCGAGGCGGCCGGGGCGCTGACGAGGGAACCGGCGACGACTGCGGCGCCGGCGGCGGCCATGCCCAGCGAGATCTTCTTGGTCTGGGTCATGCGAGCGAACTTCTTGGACATCGCGGAGATCTGCATCGGAAATTACCTCTTCCGTGGGGATGCCAAGAATTCTTAAACGGGGTTCAAGTTCCGGTCAATGACCCTCATTACTATCGGGATACGTACAGGGAATGGGCAACAGTGTCCGAAATGGCCGCAAACGGGCCAGGAGGAGGGCTCTTTGCCCTACTAAGTCGTATCATGGTGACGCACACCATATCGTCCACGTCACATGACAGAAGTGTTAAATCCTCCCAAAACGGACATGGATATATTGCCCTGCACCGACCGAAGAGCCTCTATTCGCTTCGCCACGCGTAATGAATAAAAAGCGCAAGGTAATGAAAGCGCGGTCGGCCCATTCAAAGCGGCCGGGGGAGTCGAGGGGCTGGGTGCCGAGCCTCTCCGCGCCATCCGGCTCGTCCGAGGCAGCCGGCTGCGGATCTGCCTGGCCCCGTGTGCGAGCGGGGGTGACCCATCGGCTGCTGGACGGAGTCAGGGGCTACCTGGGTCAGGAGTGTCGAGCCGGACCGAGTCGGCGCCGCGGCACGGGTCCCGGCGGGTCACCACCGGTCGCCGACACGCACCTTGTCCCACCGGCTCTTGGATATGCACAGCTCGTGCGCGTCGTCGTCCAGCTCGATCTGCCGGCACGCCGGATGCCGGTGCGAGACACGGTGGGTGCCGGTCCGCACCGTTCGGCACGACCTCTTGGTCTTGCCGTTGCTCCGGGCCGTGGTGCACTGCTTCTTCGTGACCGGCTCGGTCGTCCACGTGGTGCGGGCCGACTTGTACTCCTTCTCGGTTATGGTGCCGTGCACCTTGCTGCTGCCGCAGGAGGTCAACAGCAGTACGGACACGGACACTGCTGCAAGGGCGGCGATCCGACGGAAAGGCATGGGCGGTCCTCCGCGAAAAGGGGCGCTGTCGGGCCGGGTCGGGAATGCGGCGACGGCACCGGTCGGCGCAGCGTCATAGGGACGGCTGCCTGCGCGCGGCCAGGCCGTCCGGCGGAACGACGGCCGCTCCCCGGCGAGCCGGGCGTCCTCGAGCATGAGTGCCGGCAGCTCAGGTCCGGCCTCCTCCTACGCGGAGTGTGGCGCGGCGGGATTCGCTGTCACCAGGATGAGCGGAACGCCGTCACAGGGCCGTAGTTGGAGTCCGCCGTGTTCGATGCCGGTGGTGCGGCCGGTCAGTACCGTCGCGAAAATCGGGTCCTTGGCGAGCGAGCCGACCAGATGGTGAGGATCGGTGGAGGCGGCGACCCGGCCGCGTGCGTTCACCAGGCGGGCGGGTTCCGGCAGGCGTTGGAGCAGGGGCATGACGACCGATTCGAAGTGCCGCAGGTAGACGTCGGCAGCCGTCACCCCCATGAAGCGCCCTCCGACCGTCACCGGTGCGGAGAGAGTGAGGCTGTATTCGTCGGAGCAGAGGTAGTCGACGTACGGCCCGGCGACGGCCCGCTGCCCGGTGTCGCGGGGCAGGGTGTACCAGTCCCAGTGGGTGTAGTCGGAGTACATCGAGTGCTCCGGGTCCAGGTCGAGCAACAGCGGATGTACGGACCCGTCCACGGCGGTCTGCCACCACTCGAGCCACGCCGGTACGTCGTCGAGCAGTCCTGGCGCCGCGACGAAGCCGAGCCCCGAGACCAGTTCGTACTGGGCGAGGCGGGCATGCAGGCCGGGGCGGAGTGCGGCCAGATCGGCCGAGACCGGACGGTGGCCGTCCGCGACGGCCGGGGCGAGCACCGCCTCGGTGTCCACAGCAGTCCCGGCCACGGCGTCGAAGACTCCTTCGAGCGCGTCACGGACACGGGCGGCCGCGTCGGCGACGGTCAACTCGTCACGCAGGACCGGTCCGGCCTCGCTTGCGGGACGGGGACTGCTGTCCATCGGGGGCCTCCTTCGGGCGTGGACCGCGCGCACCGTCGGCAGAGCCGAGGCGGAGTTCGATCAGGCGCGCCATGGAGGCCTGCACGCATTGTTCGGCCAGGGTCCGGGCGCGGTCATCCGCCCCATCATGCACGGCCGAGATTACGGCGCGGTGACGATCCACGGAGTCCTCGAGATGCTCGTCCTCGCCGAGCGGGAGGCGCAGCAGCGCCCCCAGTTCGGTCTGGAGAGTGACCTCTTCCCTGGTCAGCCGGGCGGACTGGGCGGCCGCGGCCAGCTCGACATGGAAGCGCCCGACAATGCGACTGCGCGTCCCGGAGTCCTTGGCGTCCACCAACTCTCCCAGAGACCTGCGCAGTTGCCGCAGATCGTCGGGCTCGGTGCGCTGGGCCGCGAGCCGGGCGGCGGTCCCGGACACGGCCGCCCAGTGGTCGGCGAGATCGCGGAGTTCCTCGGTGCTCCACTCGGCGAGACGGGCCAGGAGCCGGTCCTCCGCGGGGCCCTCGGGCACGGTGACGAAGCTGCCTCCGCCACGCCCTCTGCGGGTGGTGACCAGCCCCTGCTGCCGCAGCGCCATCAGGGCCTCCCGCAGAGTCACGGTGGAGACGCCGAGCTGGGCCGCAAGGTCGGTCTCGCCGGGGAGTTGCTCGCCGTCGGCGAGCAGCCCGAGGTCGATGGCGTCACCGAGCCGCCGCACGACGGCGTCCACGCGGGCCAGGGTGTCGACGGGTGTGAAGACGACTCTGCGGGCGCCGGGTTTGTCTCGGTTCACGATCACCACCTTGCCAGAGTTGGCACAGCCTTTACCTTAGCGGGGCCTTGAAATTAGAACTATGACTTCATATGTTTACGGCCAACTCCCGACAGCACCAGAAAGGTTCCCGCCCATGGAGGGAATGGCCATTCGGCTGCAGAACCTGCGCAAGACGTTCGGCAGGACGGAGGCCGTGGCCGGAGTCGAACTGGAGATCGCGGACGGCGAGTTCTTCTCGATGCTGGGACCGTCCGGTTCCGGCAAGACCACGGTGCTTCGGATGATCGCCGGGTTCGAGGCCCCCACCAGCGGAACCGTCGAGCTCGCGGGCTCCGATGTCACCCGGCTGGCACCCTTCGAGCGCGACGTGCACACCGTCTTCCAGGACTACGCGCTCTTCCCGCACATGACCGTGGAGCAGAACGTCGCCTACAGCCTCAAGGTCCGCAGAGTGCCCAAGCCCGAGCGTCTGAAGCAGGCCAGGGAGGCTCTGGCGAGCGTGCGTCTCGCGGACTTCGGCACCCGCCGCCCGTCCCAGCTCTCCGGAGGCCAGCGCCAGCGCGTCGCGCTGGCCCGCGCGCTGGTCGGCCGACCGAAGGTGCTGCTGCTCGACGAGCCGCTGGGCGCCCTCGACCTCAAGCTGCGCGAGCAGATGCAGGTCGAGCTCAAGGCGATCCAGCGCGAGGTCGGCATCACCTTCGTCTTCGTCACCCACGACCAGGAGGAGGCGCTGACGATGAGCGACCGGATCGCGGTCTTCAACCAGGGGCGCGTCGAGCAGGTCGGCACTCCGGCCCAGATATACGAACGTCCCGCCACGCCGTTTGTCGCCGGCTTCGTCGGTACGTCGAACCTGCTGACCGACGACGCCGCGGAGCAGGTCGTGGGCGACCGGGCGACGTACAGCATCCGGCCGGAGAAGATCCGCGTACTCAAGGAATCAGCACTCGCCGACGAGCCGCGCCACTCCCGTGCCACCGGCACCGTCGCGGAGGTCGTCTACCTGGGGGACGCCACCCGCTTCCTGGTGGACCTCGACGCGGGCGGCCGGCTCACCGCCCTCCAGCAGAACCTGGAGACCTCGTCCGAGGACGTCGCCGCCTTCCGCGGCTCCCGGGTCACGCTCGAGTGGCACCAAAGGCACAACTTCAGGGTCCCTGGGACCCGGTGACCGCGTGGACACGCGCAACACAACTCCCGGGCCGCTGAAGCCCGGTGACCGTATGCACCCGCACAACCCTTCCCCGCCCTTTCCCCCTTCCGTGGAGACCCCTGTGCGTCTGAACCGAACGTCCCGAGCAGCGGCCGCGCTCGGCGCCCTGCTCCTTGCCGCCGCCTGCGGTTCTTCGGACACCGCCGGGACGTCGTCCGGCGGCGGCGCCTTCACCCCGCCCAAGCTCGCCGCGCAGAAGTCCCTCGGCAAGACGGAGGGGCAGGTGAACCTGATCGCCTGGGCGGGCTACGCCGAGGACGGCTCGAACGACCCGAAGGTCGACTGGGTCACCGACTTCGAGAAGCAGACCGGCTGTCAGGTCAACACCAAGACCGCGGGCACCTCCGACGAGATGGTCAGCCTGATGAAGACCGGCCAGTACGACGCGGTCTCGGCCTCCGGCGATGCGTCGCTGCGCCTGATCGCGTCCGGCGACGCCGCACCCGTCAACACCGAGCTGGTGCCCAACTACAAGGACGTCTTCTCCGGGCTCAAGGACCAGCAGTGGAACTCGGTCAAGGGTGTCTCCTACGGCATCCCGCACGGCCGTGGCGCCAATCTCCTCATGTACAACACGAAGAGCGTCTCCCCGGCACCCGACTCCTGGTCCGCGGTCTTCGACAAGTCCTCGGCGCACAAGGGGAAGGTCACGGCGTACGACTCGCCCATCTACATCGCGGACGCCGCCCTGTACCTGATGAAGAGCAAGCCGTCCCTCGGCATCAAGGACCCGTACGCCCTGGACCAGAAGCAGTTCGACGCCGCGGTCGCCCTGCTCAAGGAGCAGAACGCGAACGTCGGCGAGTACTGGAGCGACTACCTCAAGGAGGTCTCCGCCTTCAAGAGCGGTGACTCCGTGGTCGGCACCAGCTGGCAGGTCATCCTGAACACCGCCCAGGCCGAGAAGGTCCCGGTCAAGGCCGTCCTTCCCAAGGAGGGCGCCACCGGCTGGTCCGACACCTGGATGATCTCCGCGAAGGCGAAGCACCCGAACTGCGCCTACAAGTGGGTGGACTGGATCGTCTCCCCGAAGGTGAACGCCCAGGTCGCCGAGTACTTCGGCGAGGCCCCCTCCAACGCCGAGGCCTGTGCGGAGACCGCCGACAAGAACCACTGCACCACGTATCACGCGGCCGATGAGTCGTACTGGAAGCAGGTTCACTTCTGGACCACGCCCATCCCGCAGTGCGTGGACGGACGCACGGACACCACGTGCGTGCCGTACGCCAAGTGGGTCCAGGCCTGGACAGGGATCAAGGGCTGAGGGTCACCCACCGATGACCGACACCGCGCACGCCGCCGGACCCGTCCGACGGCTCGCCGGGATCCTGCACCGACGCCCCCGGCTGCAGCTGTCCCTGCTGCTCTCCGCGCCGCTGGCCTGGCTCGTCCTGGCCTACCTCGGCTCCCTCACCGTGCTGTTCCTGTCCGCGTTCTGGACCACGGACGCCTTCACCTCGAACGTGGTGAAGATCTGGAACACGGACAACTTCACCGCGCTGTTCACCACCGACGTCTACCGGCAGGTCGCCCTGCGCAGTGTCGGCGTCGCCCTGGCGGTCACCGCGCTGTGTGTCCTGATCGCCTTCCCCGTCGCCTTCTACACGGCCCGCGTCGCGCAGCCCAGGTGGCGGCCGCTCCTCGTCGTGGCGATCCTCACTCCGCTGTGGGCCAGCTACCTCGTCAAGGCGTACGCCTGGCGTCTCATCCTCGCCCAGGGCGGCCTGCTGGAATGGCTGTTGGGGCCACTCGGCATCAAGGGGCCCGGTTACGGTCTGACCGCGACCGTCCTCGTGCTGACGTACCTGTGGCTGCCGTACATGGTCCTGCCGATCCATGCCGGACTCGAGCAGCTGCCGGCCAACATCCTGGACGCCTCCGCAGACCTCGGCGCCCGCACCGGAAGAACCTTCCGCGCCGTGGTGCTGCCGATGGTCCTTCCGTCCGTCGCGGCCGGCTCGGTCTTCACCTTCTCGCTCAGCCTCGGCGATTACATCGCCGTACAGATCGTCGGCGGCAAGACCCAGCTCATCGGCAACCTCATCTACTCCAACATCACTCTGGATCTGCCGCTGGCCGCCGCGCTCGGCACGGTGCCGGTGGTCATCATCGTGCTCTATCTGCTCGCGGTGCGGCGCACCGGAGCCCTCAGCAGCCTCTGACGGTCCGCATCGCATCACGTACAGCGAAGGTCCCTACGATGAATCTCTCCCGCCCCGCACGCATCACCGTGCGCATCGCCGCCGGGCTCGGCTTCGCGGTGATCTACGTCCCGCTGCTCCTGGTCCTCATCAACTCCCTCAACCCGGACCGTAGTTCGGGTTGGCCGCCGCCCGGACTCACCTTCGACTGGTGGGTCGATGCCTGGCACAGCTCCGGCGCCCGCGGCGCGCTGTGGACCTCACTCAAGGCCGGGCTCGGCGCGACCGCGATCGCCCTGGTCCTCGGCACGCTCGTCGCCTTCGCCTGCCAGCGCTACAAGTTCTTCGGGCGCGAGGCCATCTCCTTCGTGGTCGTCCTGCCGATCGCGCTGCCCGGCATCGTCACCGGCGTCGCGCTCAACACCGCCTTCCGCACGGTCCTCGAACCGCTCGGCGTGGGCCTCGGCCTGTTCACCGTCATCGTCGGACACGCCACCTTCTGCATCGTGGTCGTCTTCAACAACGTGATCGCCCGGCTGCGCCGGATGCCCGGATCGTACGAGGAGGCCGCCATGGACCTCGGGGCGCACACCTTCCGTACGTTCGTCGACGTCACCTTCCCGCTGGTGCGCTCCGCGCTCGTCGCGGGCGGGCTCCTCGCCTTCGCGCTCTCCTTCGACGAGATCGTCGTGACGACCTTCACCGCAGGGCCCGGCGTCCAGACCCTCCCCGTCTGGATCTTCTCCAACATGGCCCGGCCCCAACAGGCACCCGTCGTCAACGTCGTCGCCGCCGTCCTGGTCCTGCTCTCCGTCATACCGATCTATCTCGCCCAACGGCTGTCGTCGGACACCGCCTCCGGCAGTCGTATCTGAGAGGAGCAGCTCCCACTCCCAAGAGGCTTCCCGGGCACCGAGGCCGTCTCCCGGGCCGCCTTCATCGGCTTCGCCGCCGAACGCGCAGGCGATCTCGCGGTCGGCGACCGGCTGCTGCACACCGAGCGGCGCCATGTCCGCGGCAGTTGTCCCACCGCGTGGGTCCGTGACTCGGCGTGTGGAGTGTCGGTGGCGCCCGATACCGTCGAGGCATGTCCAACATGGCCGTCCTCGAAGGGGTCCTGGAGCGGATCACCTACGCGAACGAGGAGAACGGGTACACGGTCGCCCGCGTCGACACGGGTCGGGGTGCGGGTGATCTGCTGACCGTCGTCGGTTCGCTGCTGGGTGCGCAGGTCGGGGAGTCGCTGCGGATGGAGGGGCGCTGGGGCTCGCACTCCCAGTACGGCAAGCAGTTCACGGTGGAGAACTACACGACCGTGCTGCCCGCCACCATCCAGGGCATCCGCCGCTACCTCGGCTCCGGACTGATCAAGGGCATCGGGCCGGTGATGGCCGACCGGATCACCACCCACTTCGGCGTCGACACGCTCGACATCATCGAGCAGCAGCCGAAGCGGCTGGTCGAGGTCCCGGGGCTCGGCCCGAAGCGGACGAAGATGATCGCCGCCGCCTGGGAGGAGCAGAAGGCGATCAAGGAGGTGATGGTCTTCCTCCAGGGTGTGGGTGTCTCCACCTCCATCGCCGTCCGTATCTACAAGAAGTACGAGGACGCCTCGATCTCCGTCGTGAAGAACCAGCCCTACCGGCTGGCCGCCGACGTCTGGGGCATCGGCTTCCTCACCGCGGACAAGATCGCGCAGGCGGTCGGCATCCCGCACGACAGTCCGGAGCGGGTCAAGGCGGGGCTGCAGTACGCGCTGTCGCAGTCCACCGACCAGGGGCACTGCTTCCTCCCGGAGGAGCGGCTGATCGCCGATGCGGTCAAGCTGCTCCAGGTCGATACGGGGCTGGTCATCGAGTGCCTCGCCGAACTGGCCGAGGATCCGGAGGGCGTCGTACGGGAGAAGGTGCCGTCGCCCGAGGGAGGCGAGCCGATCACCGCGATCTACCTCGTACCGTTCCACCGCGCCGAGGTCGCTCTCGCCGCGCAGGTGCAGCGGCTGCTGCGGACCCCCGAGGACCGGCTGCCGGCCTTCCAGGACGTGGACTGGGGCAAGGCCTTGACGTGGCTCGCCGGTCGTACCGGGGCGACGCTCGCCCCCGAGCAGGAGGCGGCCGTACGGCTCGCGCTCAGCCGGAAGGTCGCTGTGCTGACCGGCGGACCCGGCTGCGGCAAGTCGTTCACCGTTCGCTCCATCGTCGAGCTGGCCCGTGCCAAGCGCGCGAAGGTCGTTCTGGCCGCGCCCACCGGGCGGGCCGCGAAGCGGCTGTCCGAGCTGACCGGCGCCGAGGCGTCCACCGTGCACCGGCTGCTGGAGCTGAAGCCCGGCGGGGACGCGGCCTACGACCGGGACCGTCCGCTGGACGCCGATCTCGTCGTCGTCGACGAGGCGTCGATGCTCGATCTGCTGCTCGCCAACAAGCTGTTCAAAGCGGTGGCACCCGGTGCCCATCTGCTGCTCGTCGGGGATGTCGACCAGCTGCCCTCGGTCGGCGCGGGGGAGGTGCTGCGCGACCTGCTCGCCGAGGGCGGACCCGTTCCCGCGGTCCGGCTGACGACGATCTTCCGCCAGGCCCAGCAGTCCGGAGTCGTCACCAACGCCCACCGGATCAACTCCGGGACGCCGCCGCTCACCCAGGGCCTGAACGACTTCTTCCTCTTCGTCGAGGACGAGACGGAGGAGGCGGGCGTCCTCGCGGTGGACGTCGCCGCCCGCCGTATTCCGGCCAAGTTCGGCCTCGACCCGAGGCGTGACGTCCAGGTCCTCGCCCCCATGCACCGCGGTCCGGCCGGCGCGGGCACGCTCAACGGACTGCTGCAGCAGGCCATCACCCCGGCCCGCCCCGACCTGCCGGAGAAGCGGATGGGGGGCCGGGTCTTCCGGGTCGGCGACAAGGTCACCCAGATCCGAAACAACTACGACAAGGGGGAGAACGGCGTCTTCAACGGCACGGTCGGCGTCGTCACCGCCCTTGACCTCGATGAACAGCAGCTGACGGTCCTCACCGACGAGGACGAGGAGATCCCGTACGACTTCGACGAGCTGGACGAGCTGGCACACGCGTACGCCATGACGATCCACCGCTCCCAGGGCAGCGAGTACCCGGCCGTCGTCATCCCCGTCACCAAGAGCGCCTGGATGATGCTCCAGCGGAACCTGCTGTACACGGCCGTGACGAGGGCCAAGAAGCTCGTCGTGCTGGTCGGCTCCCGGCAGGCGATCGGCCAGGCGGTCCGCACGGTTTCCGCAGGCAGACGCTGTACGGCGCTGGATTACCGGCTGCGCGGAGGGTCGGGCGGAGGATCAGCGGAAAAAATGATCGATCAAATCGGTGGCAAACATCACGAGGCCCTTCCGGAACCGGAGTCAAGGGGGCAGGATGAGTAAGTTGGCGGCACTGAGTGCCGCCAGTAGGTCCAATGGACGACCCCGAGTGCACTCTCCTGAGCCAAATGGGGGAGGGTGGAGACAGTCAGGGAACCTCGAAGAAGAGGCACTACGTCGGTGAGGGATGACGTGAGCGACAACTCTGTAGTACTGCGGTACGGCGATGACGAGTACACCTACCCGGTGATCGACAGCACCGTCGGCGACAAGGGCTTCGACATCGGGAAGCTCCGGGCGAATACCGGCCTGGTGACGCTGGACAGCGGATACGGCAACACCGCCGCGTATAAATCCGCCATCACCTACCTCGATGGTGAGCAGGGCATCCTGCGGTACCGCGGCTATCCCATCGAGCAGCTCGCCGAGCGCTCGACGTTCCTCGAGGTCGCGTACACGCTCATCAACGGTGAGCTTCCGAAGGTCGACGAGCTTTCGACCTTCAAGAACGAGATCACCCAGCACACGCTGCTGCACGAGGACGTCAAGCGGTTCTTCGACGGCTTCCCGCGCGACGCCCACCCGATGGCCATGCTGTCCTCGGTCGTCAGCGCGCTGTCCACGTTCTACCAGGACAGCCACAACCCGTTCGACGAGGAGCAGCGCCACCTCTCGACGATCCGCCTGCTGGCCAAGCTGCCGACGATCGCCGCGTACGCGTACAAGAAGTCGATCGGCCACCCCTTCGTCTACCCGCGCAACGACCTCGGGTACGTCGAGAACTTCCTGCGCATGACCTTCTCGGTCCCCGCCCAGGAGTACGAGCTGGACCCGGTCGTCGTCTCCGCGCTCGACAAGCTGCTCATCCTGCACGCGGACCACGAGCAGAACTGTTCGACCTCCACCGTGCGTCTGGTCGGTTCCTCGCAGGCGAACATGTTCGCCTCGATCTCGGCCGGTATCTCGGCGCTGTGGGGCCCGCTGCACGGTGGCGCCAACCAGTCGGTGCTGGAGATGCTCGAAGGCATCCAGGCCAACGGCGGCGATGTCGACTCCTTCATCCGCAAGGTGAAGAACAAGGAGGACGGCGTCCGGCTGATGGGCTTCGGCCACCGCGTCTACAAGTCCTTCGACCCGCGCGCCAAGATCATCAAGGCTGCGGCCCACGACGTGCTGTCCGCGCTCGGCAAGTCCGACGAGCTGCTCGACATCGCGCTGAAGCTGGAGGAGCACGCGCTCTCCGACGAGTACTTCGTCTCGCGCAACCTCTACCCCAACGTGGACTTCTACACGGGTCTGATCTACCGGGCCATGGGCTTCCCGACCGAGATGTTCACCGTGCTCTTCGCGCTCGGCCGGCTCCCCGGCTGGATCGCCCAGTGGCACGAGATGATCAAGGAGCCGGGTTCCCGCATCGGCCGCCCGCGCCAGATCTACACTGGCGAGGTCCTGCGCGACTTCGTCCCGGTCGAGGGTCGCTGAATCCCGTAGCACCCTCTGCACCGCCCCGGCCGCAGCGGCCGGGCTGCCTTCGCCCCGCGTACCGCGCTTTCGCACAGAGCGCGGTGTCCGGGGCGATTTGCGTACCCGGCCGGGCCCCGAGAGCGAGAAGCGCCCCGCCATCGATCCCCCCACGGGCCGACAGCGAGGCGCTTCCCATATCCCGGAGCGGATTCCCCCCACGGGATCCGGCCGGGCGTCTGCGGGAGCCGAAGCTCCTGGGTGTTCCTCGACACTGCTGCACTACGTCACTGCGGTTGCACGTCTCGCGGTCTGCCGGGGTACGTACCTTCGGGAGGGCCGCTCATAGCTCCCCGGTGCACGTGCCCCGGCCAACGCTTGCCTGAAGCGTCCCCCAAGACACTTCGTCGGACGTCCCCCAAGACATCCTTGGCATCGCTCTCTTAGACTCGCGAACCCATCGGATGGTTACCCTCAAACCGATGTGATCTAGATCTCTTTGTGGAAATCATGTGAAGGCGCGCAACCGCAGGCTGTTCGTCACGACGAAGACCGATGAGAAGGCCATCGCCGCTCCGGCAATCATAGGGTTGAGCAGGCCAAATGCCGCAAGGGGTAGGACGGCAACGTTGTAGCCAAATGCCCAGAAAAGGTTGCCCTTGATCGTGGTCAGGGTGCGCCGGGAGAGCCGGATGGCATCGGCGGCCACCTTGAGATCTCCACGAACGAGAGTCAGATCGCTCGCCTCGATCGCGGCGTCCGTGCCGGTGCCCATGGCCAGCCCGAGGTCGGCGGTGGCGAGGGCCGCCGCGTCGTTGACACCGTCCCCGACCATCGCGACCGAACGTCCCTCCGCCCGGAGCCGCTCGATGACGTGCACCTTCTCCTCGGGGAGCACCTCGGCATAGACCTCGTCGATGCCGACGGCACGGGCGACGGCGTCCGCCACGGCCCTGTTGTCGCCGGTCAGCAGCACCGGCCTCAGACCGAGGGCGCGCAGCTCGGCGACGGCTGTCGCGCTGGAGTCCTTGATCGCGTCGGCGACCCCGAGAACGCCACGCGCCTCGCCGTCCCAGGCGACCGCGATGGACGTACGCCCCTGGGCCGCCGCGTCCGCGAGGGCGCCGGACAGCGCCTCGGGGACGGCGATCCCGGCGTCGGTGAGCAGCTGGGGACGTCCGACGAGCACCTGGTGCCCGTCGACGGTGCCGCGTATCCCGAGCCCCGGGACGTTGACGAAGGTCTGGACGGCGGGGAGCGCGGCACCGGTGCGTTCGGCGGCGCCGGTGGCGACGGCCCGGGCGATCGGGTGCTCGGAGGCGTGCTCCAGGGCGCCGGCCAGTCGCAGCAGCTGTGTCGCGTCGGTACCGGGCGCGGTGTGGACGTCCTGGAGCGTCATCCGGCCGGTGGTGACCGTGCCGGTCTTGTCCAGGACGATCGTGTCGATACGCCGGGTGGTCTCCAGGACCTCCGGGCCCTTGATCAGGATGCCGAGCTGCGCGCCGCGCCCCGTACCCACCATGAGCGCGGTGGGTGTGGCGAGGCCGAGCGCGCAGGGGCAGGCGATGATCAGTACGGCGACGGCGGCGGTGAAGGAGGCGGTCGCATCGTTCGTGAGCAGCAGCCAGACGACCAGGGTGGCCAGCGCGAGCAGCAGGACGACCGGGACGAAGACCGCGGAGATCCGGTCGGCGAGGCGCTGCACCTCGGCCTTTCCGTTCTGGGCGTCCTCGACGAGCCTGGCCATCCGGGACAGTTGGGTGTCGGCGCCGACCCGTGTCGCCTCGACGACGAGCCGGCCGCCCGCGTTGAGCGCGGCACCGGTGACGGAGTCCCCGACGCCGACCTCGACCGGCAGGGACTCGCCGGTGAGCATCGACGCGTCCACGGCGGAGGCGCCCTCGGTGACGGTGCCGTCGGTGGCGATCTTCTCGCCGGGACGGACCACGAAATGGTCGCCGACGGCGAGATGGGCGACAGGGATGCGCACTTCGGTGCCGTTCCTGAGGACGGAGACGTCCTTCGCGCCGAGGTGCATCAGCGCACGCAGCGCGGAACCGGCCTTCCGCTTGGACTTCGCCTCCAGATGGCGGCCCAGCAGGATGAAGGTGATGACCCCGGCGGCCACCTCCAGATAGATGGTGGAGGAGCCTTCCCCGAGCTCTCGGCTCCGCTCGAGCAGGGGAGACCCCATTGCGCGTGAGACCGAGAAGTCGAAGCCGTGCCGCATCCCGGTCATGCCCGCGTCCCCGAAGAACAGCGCCCAGAGCGACCAGCCGAACGCGGCGAGCGTGCCGACGGAGACGAGGGTGTCCATGGTGGCCGCGCCGTGCCGGAGGTTGGTCCAGGTGGCGCGGTGGAAGGGCAGCCCGCCCCAGACGACCACGGGTGCGGCGAGGGTGAGGGAGAGCCACTGCCAGTTGTCGAACTGGAGGGACGGGATCATGGCCAGGAGCACGACGGGGGCGGCGAGGACGGCCGAGACGAGCAGCCGCTGCCGCAGTGCGGCGAGAGCATCGGCCGCGCCGCGCTCGGCTTCGGTTTCCTCCGGCGCGGTGTCGGTGTCCGCCGCCGCTCCGGATTCGCGGGTCCGTCGGGTCCCTGCGGTCCGTTCGGCCTCGGCGGGGGTGGTGGCCTCGGGCGCCGATGGCGTTTCCGGGGGCGGCGTCGGTGCGGGCAGTTGTACCGGCTGCGCGGTGTATCCGGTCTTCTCGACCGTGGCGATCAGGTCGGCCAGCCGGGTCCCGGCACCGAACGCGACGCGCGCCTTCTCCGTCGCGTAGTTCACGGACGCGGTGACGCCGTCCATCCGGTTGAGCTTCTTCTCGACGCGGGCCGCGCACGAGGCGCAGGTCATCCCGCCGATCGTGAGTTCCGCTTCCGAACTCACGACTGCCGGGGCTCCGGCCTCTGTGGCGCTGTGCATGTCCGAACTCCTGAAATGCCGACCGGGCCGTGTCCCACCAGTATCTGCTGGTCGGTCCGGCCCGGCGGTGCAAGGAGTGGTGCAGGTGATGCTGGCGGTGCGGGGTCCTGGGGGTGTCCGGGTGGGCCCGGACGGCGTTCAGGCCTGGCCGACGAGCTCGTATCCCGCCTCGTCGACCGCGGCGCGGACGGCGTCCTCGGAGAGCGGCGCCTCGGAGACGACGGTCACCTGCCCGGTGGAGGCCACGGCCTTCACCGAGGTGACGCCCTCGATGCCGGAGATCTCCTCGGAGACGGCGCCCTCGCAGTGCCCGCAGGTCATGCCCGTCACCTGGTAGACGGTGGTGACCGCGCCCGCCGGTGCTTCGGTCCCCGCACCGTCGTGGCAGGAGCCACTGGGCGAGCAGCAGGAGCCGGTGGCCTGGGGGAGCTGGGTCTCGGTGGTCATGGTGTTCTCCTCTTCGACGCGTACAGCCGCAGTGTGGCGCCAGGGAGCCCCGGGAAGGCCGGTGCGCCCCAACGGATAGCAACTCTATACCCCTAGGGGGTATGAATGCGAGGGGGGGGGGTGATGTCGCTTCGTGCGCTATCGGCCGTTCGGTGGAGCGGAGGCCGGGGTGGCCGAGGGGGCCCGGAGGGCCCGGTCGCCGACGAGTGGCTCCAGATAGCGGAGGAGCACGGTCTTCAACTCCTTGATGTACGCCTCCCGCTCCTTGCCCTCATGCGCCATGATCACGTCGAGTCCCGCCTTGAAGAGGATGAAGATCATGGTGGCGATGCGGGTGATCTCGGCGGGCGGTGTGTCCGGGAGGTAGCCACCGAGGATGGCCTCGACCCGGGAGAGCATCGTCGTGTGCAGGGTGTCGTGCTCGCGGATGATCACGCCGGGGATCTCGGAGCCGTGCATCAGGACGGTGAAGGCCGGATTCTCGCAGTTGAACGTGATCAACGGATCGAGGATGGCGTCCAGCATCCGGTCGAGGGGGAGTGCCAGGTTATCCGGCAGGAAGGCTGCTCCGTACGTCTCGCGCCAGCGCCCCAGCAGCTGGTCGCCGAGTTCGACGGCGATGGCCTCCTTGTTCGGGAAGAACTGGTAGAGCGTGCCGGGTGAGACGCCGGCCTCGCGGGCGATGGCGTTGGTGCTCGCGGCGGTGTAGCCGGTCGCGCAGAAGACGCTGGCGGCCGCTTTGAGGAGCTGGGCGATGCGGGCTTCGCCGCGGGCCTGGCGGCGGCGGGGCCGGCCGGCGCTGGTGCCCGCGCTCCCGGCGGCGCGTGCGGCCTCGGTGGCACCCTTCCCCTCGGTGGCGCCCGCGTCCCCGGTGGTGCCCTTCCTCCCGGCGGCTCCGGCGGCTCCGGATCTGGCCTCCGACACGGTAATCCCCAGCTTTCCTCACGCGTTTGACAAACGCGAGTGGGCGCTCGCATTCTTGTGGAACGCGAGCGATGACTCGTGTTTGCCAGTGTATGTGGCAACGAGTGACCCATGCTGCCCTGTGCCGCCCGGGTCTGGGGGAAGGGGACACCGCACCATGCCTCAAGTCAACCGCTCGGAGCGTCTGGGGGGCTGGACCCGGTTCGTCACCGCGCGACCACGGCTCGCGCTGCTGGCCGCCCTGGTGATCACGGCGCTTGCGGTGTTCGCGGGCAGCGGCGTCGCCGACCGGATGGGCAGCGGTGGCTGGGAGGCCCCCGCTGCCGAGTCCACGTACACGACCAAGGCGCTGGAGCGCGAGTTTCCCGCGTCACAGCCCAACCTTCTGCTGCTGGTCGACAGCGGCAGAGCTTCTGTCGACGACCCTGCGGTGGCCGCCGAGGCCGCACGGCTCACCGAGGAGCTGGCTGCGGAGAAGGACATCACGGGCGTCGGTTCGTACTGGCAGAGCAAGTCGCCCGGGCTCCGCGCCAAGGACGGGCGGGAGGCATTGATCGCGGCCAGGATCGAGGGCGACGACAAGGCGGTGGGCGAGGTCCTGGACCGGATAGCCCCCACCTACCGAGGGACGCACGGCCCGGTGAAGGTCTCGGTCGGCGGCCCCGTCGCCGTGCGGCACGAGATGCAGACGATCATCCAGGAGGACCTGCTGCGGGCCGAGATGATCGCCCTTCCGGTCACTCTGGTGCTGCTGGTCATGGTCTTCGGCAGCGCGATCGCGGCCCTGCTGCCACTCGGCGTCGGCATCGTCGCGATCCTGGGGACCAACGCCGTACTGCGGGGCATCACCGAATTCACCGACGTCTCGGTCTTCGCCCAGAACCTCACCACGGCCCTCGGCCTCGGGCTCGCCATCGACTACGCCCTGTTCATCGTGCGCCGGTTCCGCGAGGAGCTCGCAGCGGGAGCGGACACCCGGGCGGCGGTGGGCACGACGCTGCGCACCGCGGGGCGCACGGTGGTGTTCTCCGCGCTGACCGTGGCGGTCTCGCTGGCCGCGATGCTGGTCTTCCCGCAGTACTTCCTGCGCTCGTTCGCCTATGCGGGCATTGCCGTGGTTCTGCTGGCCGCCGCTGCCGCGCTGATCCTGCTGCCGGCCGCGCTGATGCTTCTCGGTCCCCGGGTCAACTCCCTGGACCTGCGCCGACTGCTGCGCCGCCGGGGGAGCGAGGCGCACCACGAGCCGGACGCGTCGGGCAGGGGATGGGGGCGGTTCGCGACCCTGGTGATGCGCCGGGCGCCGGTCTTCGCCGTCCTCACCACGGTGGGCCTGGTCCTGCTCGGACTGCCGTTCCTCGGGGTGAAGTTCGGTACGGCGGACGACCGCCAGCTCCCCGCAGGTGCCGAGTCGCATGTCGTCCAGCAGCACATACGGGACGGTTTTCCCGGCAGCCCCGGCGGCGGCCTCGAAGTCCTCGCGGAAGGCAGCGCGACGCCCACCCAGTACGCCGACTACCGGAACAGGATCTCTGCGCTCCCCGGCGTGCTCCGAGTCGACGGACCGGTGACGGAGGGGCGGTCCGCGTACTTCAGCGTGCTGCCCAAGGGGGAGGCCGTGGGGGAGGAGTCCCAGCAGCTCGTACGCGAGCTCCGGGCCCAGCCCGCCCCGTTCGATACCTCGGTGACAGGTACGGCGGCGGTCCTCGTCGACTCCAAGGACGCCATCGCGGACCGGCTGCCGTGGGCGGTGGGCATCATCGTCCTCGTGACGCTGCTGCTGGTCTTCCTGCTCACCGGCAGCGTGCTCATCCCGCTCCAGGCAGTGGTGCTCAACGCTCTGAGCCTCACAGCGATGTTCGGAGCGGTCGTCTGGGTCTTCCAGGACGGGCATCTGTCCGGACTGCTCTCCTTCACCAGTACAGGGGACATCGAGACGACCTTGCCCGTACTGATGTTCTGCGTCGCCTTCGGACTCTCCATGGACTACGGGGTGTTCCTGCTCTCCCGGATCAAGGAGGAGTACGACCGCACCGGAGACCACGAGCATTCGGTGACCTTCGGGCTGAGGCACACCGGCGGACTGATCACCGCGGCGGCCGTGATCCTCGCGGTGGTGATGGTCGCCATCGGTACGTCGCGGGTGACCAACACGAAGATGCTGGGCCTCGGTATCGCGCTGGCCGTGCTGATGGACGCCATGGTGGTGCGGAGCCTGCTGGTGCCGTCGGTGATGAAGCTGATGGGCCGGGTGACCTGGTGGGCACCCGCACCGCTGCGGGCCTTCCACCAGAGGTTCGGGCTGAGCGAAGGGGGGCCCGCACCGGTCCTCACCGGGGACATGTCCGCAGCCGCTCCCGATCGGGACAAGATCAGCACCGGGGCGTAGATTCGACGGTCCGACGATTGCTTCGACGGACAGCACAGGTGGCGGTCCGGCCGGCGGGCGGAACGAAGGGCGGGCTGATGAGGGCAGTGGTGTTCGAGGAGTTCGGGCAGGACGCCGGGGTGCAGGATGTCCCGGATCCGGTCCCCTCCGAGCAGGGTGTCGTGGTTCGGGTCGAGGCGACCGGGCTGTGCCGCAGCGACTGGCACGGCTGGATGGGCCACGACCCGGACATCACCCTGCCGCATGTGCCGGGCCACGAACTCGCCGGTGTGGTCGAGGAGGTGGGGCGGGGTGTTGTCAACTGGCGGCCCGGCGACCGGGTCACCGTGCCCTTCGTCTGCGCCTGCGGGCGCTGCCCCGCCTGTGCGGCCGGGGCCCAGCAGGTCTGTGAGCGGCAGACCCAGCCGGGCTTCACCCACTGGGGCTCGTTCGCCCAGTACGTGGCCCTGGAACAGGCCGACGTCAATCTGGTCGCCGTGCCGGAGGGGCTGTCGTCCGCCACGGCAGCCGGTCTGGGGTGCAGGTTCGCCACGGCGTTCCGGGCCGTCGTCGGTCAGGGGCGGGTTGCACCGGGTGAGTGGGTCGCGGTGCACGGCTGCGGCGGGGTCGGTCTGTCCGCCGTCATGATCGCGGTGGCGTGCGGGGCACGGGTGGTCGCGGTCGACGTCTCGGCTCGCGCGCTCGAACTCGCCCGGTCGTTCGGGGCGGCGGCGTGCGTGGACGCGTCCGCACACCCGGGCGGGGCGGACGAAGCAGTGCGCGAACTGACCGGAGGCGGAGCGCATCTGTCACTCGACGCGCTGGGCTCGCCGGTCACCTGCGCCGCCTCGGTCCGCAGCCTGCGGTGGCAGGGGCGCCATGTCCAGGTGGGACTGCTGCCCACGGTGGCCGGTGACCCCGTTGTTCCCATGGCGCGGGTGATCGGTCAAGAACTGGAGATCCTCGGCAGCCACGGAATGGCCGCGCACGACTACCCGCCGATGATGGACATGGTGCGGGCCGGAACTCTCCGCCCCGACCTGCTGGTGACGTCCACCATCCCGCTGGACGCGGCACCGGCGGCACTCGCCGCGATGGGGAAGACGCCAGGGGCAGGAGTGACGATCATCGACCCCATGAAGTAGCCCGCCCGGCCGAGGGCCGGGCGCCACGGGAACCGGACACGGACGGAGGCCCCGTGCGGCGCCGGGTGGGAGCCGGTCGCCGAACGGGGCCTGGAACGGACGGAGGAGGGGAGAGGGCGTCAGTCCTTGCGGCCCCGGTTGCTCGGGCGGGCAGCGACCCAGGCGCGGACGGTGTCCGCGTACCAGTAGGGCTTACCGCTCTCCACATGGTCGGGTGCGGGAAGGAGGCCGTGCTTGCGGTACGAGCGAACGGTTTCCGGCTGCACCCGGATGTGCGCGGCAATGTCCTTGTAGGACCAGAGCCTTCTGTCCGTCATAAGTGACACCTCTCTGCGCCGCAGCGGCAGCTGGGGGGCTGTCGGGGGCACTGCGGCACGGACGCTGACGATCACTCAGCCTGTGTCCGGTCAACGACACGGAGTGACGGGCGGGGAGGGGCTGTCGAGTGTCTGTGACGGAAGACCCACGTGACGCAGACATGTGTGACGAGGGGGTGATATCTGTGACAGAAGGCGTGCATCTGGGCCGGAGGCGGCTATGCGTGCCAGAGTGCGAACCAGGTCTGCGGACCGACCAGGCCGTCCGGGACGAGTGGCGGGTGGTCCGCCTGGAAACGCAGAACAGCGGCGAGGGTCGTCGTCCCGAAGGTGCCGTCGACGGCGCTCCATGGCAGATAGCGGCGGTTGGCCAGAAGGCACTGCACCTCGGAGACCCGTTCGCCCTGTTCGCCGAAGAAGGTCAGCTGGTTGCCGTCGTAGAACACGCAGGCCGCGCCGGGCGAGGGGAGCGACTGCTCCGGGGCGCGCCCGGCGGCCGAGGCGCCGGGCGCGGCGGTGAGGGTGGCGGCCAAAGCGAGTGCGGCCAGGGCCGAGGCCCCAGCCGTCCTGGCGGAGAGAGACATCGTGCGGATCACGGTGAGTTGCTCCTCGTGCGGTCACGGGGTGCGGAAGGGACCGCACCCGCTTCTCTCCGAGCACAACACCGCACACCGCCCGGACGTCACATCCGAGCCCGGTTCGGTGTGTCCTGCTCGGGCGCGGGTGTCTGCGCAGGGGTGCCGCAGGAGCGAAGGAAGGCGCGGGTACGGCGGGCGATCGGCAGTGGCTTGTCGGGCGGGCACGGATACATGTCCTGCTCGACGATCGCGAACAGGTCGACGTCCAGTCGGCGGGCCGCGTCCAGCACGGGACCCAGGGCGGGCACACCGTTCGGTGGTTCGCACATGACGCCCCGTGCCACGGCCGGTCCGAACGGCACCTCGTCCGCCACGACTTCGGCCAGGACGTCCGGATCGACCTGCTTGAGGTGCAGGTAGCCGATCCGCTCGCCGTAGGTCTCGATCATCTTGACGCTGTCCCCGCCGCAGTAGGCGTAGTGGCCGGTGTCGAGACAGAGCGAGACCAGGTCGGGATCGGTGGCGTCGAGGAACCGGTTGACGTTCTCCTCGCTGTCGATGTGGGTGTCGGCATGGGGGTGGACGACGATCCGCAGTCCGTAACGGTCCCGCACCTCGCGGCCCAGCCGCTCCGTCTGCGTGGTGAGGTGGCGCCACTGTTCCGCGGTGAGGGTGCGGTCCTCGAGGATCTCGCCCGTCCTGTCGTCGCGCCAGAACGACGGAATGACCACCAGATGCCCGGCGCCCATCGCCCGGGTGAGTGCCGCGATGTCGGCGACATGCGCCCAGGTCCGTTCCCAGACGTCCGGGCCGTGGTGCAATCCGGTGAATACGGTGCCCGCGGAAACGGTGAGTCCGCGGCGACCGGTCTCCTCGGCGAGGCGGGCCGGGTCGGTCGGGAGATAGCCGTACGGACCCAGCTCGATCCACTCGTAACCCGCCTCGGACACCTCGTCGAGGAAGCGCTGCCACGGCACTTGACGGGGATCGTCGGGGAACCAGACCCCCCAGGAGTCGGGTGCCGAGCCGATACGGATGCGGGCCGGAGCGGAAGCGGAGGAGGTCATGCGGCCAAGAATTCGGCGCCGGAAGACGAGTGTCAAGAGTACGTCCGTATGTCCGGACAAAATGTTGACAGGGTTCCGGAGAGAGGGCTAGACCTGGGGGCAGCCGCTCCGGTCGCCGGTCGAAGGGACGCGTATGCCTGAGATGTACGACGTGATCACCATGGGGCGGATCGGGGTGGACCTCTACCCCCTGGAGACCGGACGCCCGCTGGCTCAGGTCGACACGTTCGGGAAGTTCCTCGGCGGCTCACCGACCAATGTGGCTGTTGCGGCCGCCCGGCTCGGCCGACGGACGGCGGTGGTGACACGCACCGGCCGGGACGCGTTCGGGGACTATCTCCACCAGCAGTTGCGGGAGTTCGGGGTGGACGACCGATGGGTGACGCCTGTCGACGCGTATCCGACGCCGGTGACCTTCTGCGAGATCTTTCCGCCGGACGACTTCCCCCTCTACTTCTACCGCCTACCCAAGGCGCCCGACCTGGAGATCCACGAAGCGGAACTCGACCTGGACGCGATCCGGGCGGCCCGGGTCTTCTGGATGACCGGCACCGGACTGTGCGCGGAACCCAGTCGCACGGCGACGCTGGCGGCGTTGCGCGCCAGGGGCGAGGCGCGGGCGGAGTCCGGCAGCGAGCGAGGCCTCGCTCGAGGTCGCTGCACGGTCTTCGACCTGGACTGGCGCCCGATGTTCTGGGCCGGCGAGCCCGATCACCCCGGCGCGGACCATCCCGTCCACCCCACGGCCACCGCGCGCTACCGCGAGGCCCTCGCTCACGCCACCGTCGCCGTCGGCAATCTCGACGAGTGCCGGATCGCCACCGGGGAACGCGAGCCGTATGCGGCCGCCCGCGCCCTGCTCGCCGCCGGGGTCGAACTCGCCGTCGTCAAGCAGGGCCCCAAGGGTGTTCTCGCCGTCCACCGGGACGGCACCGTCGCCGACGTCCCGCCCCTGCCCGTGGACGTCGTCAACGGTCTCGGCGCCGGAGACGCCTTCGGCGGGGCGCTCTGCCACGGGCTGCTCGCGGGCTGGGAGACCGAGCGCATCATGCGGTACGCCAACGCAGCCGGTGCCATCGTCGCCTCCCGGCTCGCCTGTTCGCCCGCCATGCCCTTCCCCCACGAGGTGGAGGAGGCACTCGTCCGTGGCGCCGTCACCACCGGCGAACCCGGAACCGGGCCCGGGGCGGTCTCATGACACCCGCGGCCTCCTCCGTCGCCGACCTCGTACGGCTGCGCGTGCGCCACCCCGAAGCCGTCGCCGATGCCGCCGCCCGCCGCCGCAGACGGCCCCTCGTCGGTGACAGCGGGCGCCTGATGATCATCGCGGCGGACCATCCGGCCCGCGGCTCCTTCGCCGTCGGCGGGCACGAACTGGCCATGGCCAACCGGTTCGAGCTCCTGGAGCGGCTCTGCCTCGCCCTCTCCCGCCCCGGCGTCGACGGCGTCCTCGGTACCGCCGACATCCTCGACGACCTGCTGCTCCTCGGCGCGTTGGAGGACAAGGTCGTCATCGGCTCGATGAACCGCGGTGGACTCGCGGGCGCCTCCTTCGAACTCGACGACCGCTTCACCGGCCACCGGCCCGACGACCTCGCCCGGCTCGGCTTCGACGCGGGCAAGTTGCTGCTCCGCATCGACTACGACGACCCCGGCTCCCTCGACACCATGCACGCCACCGCCCGCGCCATCGACGCCATGGCCGCGCACCGGCTGCCGGTCTTCGTCGAGCCGTTTCTCTGCCGCCGGATCGACGGCAAGGTCCGCAACGACCTCGGAGCGGCCGCGGTGACCACGTCGATCGCCATCGCCTCGGGGCTCGCGGGGACCTCCGCGTACACCTGGCTCAAGGTCCCCGTCACCGAGAACCCCGACGACATGGCGCGCGTGATGGAGACATCGACGCTGCCTGCCGTGCTGCTGGGCGGCGAGGTGGGCGGTGACCAGGAGGGGGCGTTCGAGAAATGGCGTGGCGCGCTGCGACTTCCCACCGTTCAGGGGCTGGTGGTGGGGAGGTCGCTGCTCTACCCGGTCGACGGGGATGTGGCCGGTGCCGTCGACACGGCCGTGGCACTGCTGTAGCGAGTGGACAGGGACGGGTAGGGAGAGGGCATGACGACGGACCATGAGGAACGCGTACGGGAACGGCCGCGGAACCGGTGGCATCTGCCCGCGGGCAGCACGGCGGAGGGACCGTACGCCCTGGACATCGATCCGAAGCGGGCCGGCTGGGACCGGTCGAGCCTGCGTGTGGTGGAGCTGCAGCCCGGTGGTGTTCACACACTTGTCACCGGGGAGAGTGAGTGGATCGTCCTGCCGTTGACCGGTGGCTGTACGGTGCACACCTCAGGTGAGATCTTTGAACTGCTGGGCCGGGAAAGCGTGTTCAGCGGGGTGTCCGACTTCGCCTACGTACCACGTGAGGCCCACGCGCAGATCGCCTCCGGCGCAGGAGGCCGCTTCGCCCTGGCAGGAGCGAAGTGCGAGCGACGACTCCCCGCTCGCTACGGCCCCGCGCCGGAGGTACCCGTCGAGCTGCGCGGCTCCGGGACCTGCTCGCGCCAGGTCAACAACTTCGCCGCCGCCGACACGTTCGAGTGCGACCGGCTGATTGCCGTCGAGGTCCTCACCCCCGGCGGCAACTGGTCCTCGTATCCGCCGCACAAACATGACGAGCACCGCCCCGGAGCCGAGTCGGTCCTCGAAGAGATCTACTACTTCGAGATCGAGGAGCGGGGCGGCACGGCCGGGTTCGGCTATCACCGTGTCTCCCCGTCCCGGCCCGGCGGCACGGATGTCCTCGCCGAGGTCCGCAGCGGCGACGCGGTCCTGATCCCCGACGGCTGGCACGGCCCGTCCATCGCCGCCCCCGGCCACACCATGTACTACCTCAATGTGATGGCCGGCCCGGGGGAGCAGCGGGAGTGGCTGATCAGCGACCACCCCGATCACGGCTGGATCCGTGACACCTGGCCGGCGCAGCCGGTCGACCCCCGGCTCCCGCTCCACGGACCCTCCGGTCCCTCCGGACTCTCCGGCCAGGAGGCATCCCGATGAGCACCCGCAGGCTCACCACCGCCCAGGCCCTGGTCTCCTTCCTCGCCCGCCAGTACACCGAGCGTGACGGCCGGCGGCAGCGTCTGATCAGCGCCACCTGGGGCATCTTCGGCCACGGCAACGTCGCCGGAATCGGCCAGGCGCTGCTGGAGACCGGGCCCTCCATGCCCTATCTCCAGGGCCGCAACGAGCAGTCCATGGTGCACGCCGCCGTCGGGTACGCCCGTCAGTCCGGCCGGCTCTCCGCACACGCCGTCACCACATCCATCGGCCCCGGCGCCACCAACCTCGTCACCGGTGCCGCCCTTGCCACGATCAATCACCTCCCCGTCCTGCTGCTCCCCGGCGACACCTTCGCGACCCGCCCCGCCGACCCCGTCCTGCAACAGCTCGAAGTCCCGTCCGCCGGCGATGTCTCCGTCAACGACTGTCTGCGCCCCGTCTCCCGCTACTTCGACCGGATCACCCGCCCCGAGGCGCTCGTCCCGGCCGCCCTCCAGGCGATGCGGATCCTCGCCGATCCGGCGGAGACCGGTGCCGTCACACTCGCGCTGCCGCAGGACGTACAGGCGGAGGTGTACGACTGGCCGGAGGAGTTCTTCGCCGAGCGGATCTGGTACGTACGCCGGCCCGCGCCCGACGCCCATGAGCTGGAGCAGGCGGTACGGGCCGTGCGCACCGCCCGCCGGCCACTGATCGTCGCAGGCGGCGGCGTCCATCACAGCGCCGCCGAGGAGACCCTCGCCGCGTTCGCCGCGGCCACCCGGATCCCGGTCGCCTCCACCCAGGCGGGCAAGGGCTCGCTGCGCCACGACCACCCCGCCGACGTCGGCGGCATCGGCCCGACCGGCACCGCGGTCGCCGACGAGCTGGCCCGCAGCGCCGACCTGGTCATCGGCATCGGCACCCGCTACTCCGACTTCACCACCGCCTCCGCCACCCTCTTCTCCAACCCGGCGGTGCGCTTCCTCAACCTCAACATCACCGGCTTCGACGCCCACAAGCTCGCCGCACTCCCGCTCGTCGCCGACGCCCGCACCGCCCTCGAAGCGCTGAGCGGGGCCCTGAACGGGCGCAACTACCGCGTCGACCCGGCGTACGAGACCGAGTGCACCGAGGCGAAGGAGCGCTGGGAGCAGCGCGTCGACGCCGCGTTCGCCGCCGACGACCCCCACGCCCGGCCCACCCAGGCCCAGGTCCTCGGCCTGCTCGACACCCTGGTTTCCGACGACGACATCCTGATCAACGCCGCGGGTTCGCTCCCCGGCGACCTGCACAAGCTGTGGCGGACCCGCTCCCCACGCCAGTACCACGTGGAGTACGGCTACTCCTGCATGGGATACGAGATCCCGGCCGCGATCGGCGTGCAGCTGGCCGCCCCCGGCCGTCCCGTCTGGGCGCTCGTCGGCGACGGTACGTACCTGATGAACCCCACCGAGATCGTCACCGCCGTGCAGGAGAACCTCCCGATCAAGGTCGTCGTCCTGCAGAACCACGGCTACGCCTCCATCGGCGGGCTCTCCGAGACGGTCGGCGGCGAACGCTTCGGCACGGCCTACCGGCACCGGAGCGCCGACGGGAGTTTCACCGGTCCCCCGCTGCCCGTCGATCTCGCCGCCAACGCGGCCTCCCTCGGAATGCAGGTGCTGCGCGCGAAGACCGTCCATGACCTGCGCGAAGCCCTCACCGAGGCGCGGGGCGCGGACCGCCCCACTTGTGTCTACGTCGAGACCGAAACGGCAGACACAGTGTCGGGCCCCCCTCCGGCGCAGGCGTGGTGGGATGTTCCTGTAGCCGAAACGGCCACCCGCCCATCGGCGGTAAAAGCCCGGGAAGACTACGACCGGCAAGTCGCAGCCCGACGCCGCCACCTCTGAAGGCCTGAAGGAGTTTCGTAATGAAGACCGTCAACCACTGGATCGGTGGCAAGACCGTCGAGGGCACGTCGGGCAACTACGGCCCGGTCACCGACCCGGCCACCGGCGCCGTCACCACCCAGGTCGCGCTCGCCTCCCTCGAAGAGGTCGACGCCGCGGTCGCCGCGGCGAAGGACGCGTACGCCACGTGGGGCACGTCCTCGCTGGCCGCCCGCACCGCCGTCCTCTTCCGCTACCGCGCGCTGCTCGACGCCCACCGCGACGACATCGCCGCGCTGATCACCGCCGAGCACGGCAAGGTGCACTCCGACGCGCTCGGCGAGGTCGCCCGCGGTCTGGAGATCGTCGAGCTCGCCTGCGGCATCACGACCCAGCTCAAGGGTGAGCTGTCCACCCAGGTCTCCAGCCGGGTCGACGTCTCCTCGATCCGTCAGTCGCTCGGTGTCGTCGCGGGCATCACGCCGTTCAACTTCCCGGCCATGGTGCCGATGTGGATGTTCCCGCTGGCCATCGCGTGCGGCAACACGTTCGTCCTGAAGCCCAGCGAGAAGGACCCGTCGGCCGCCAACCTGCTGGCCGAGCTGGCCGCCGAGGCCGGTCTGCCGGACGGCGTGCTGAACGTCCTGCACGGAGACAAGGTCGCGGTCGACGGGCTGCTGAACCACCCGGACGTCGCCGCGGTCTCCTTCGTCGGCTCGACCCCGATCGCCCGCTACATCCACACCACCGCCTCCGCCAACGGCAAGCGTGTCCAGGCGCTCGGCGGTGCGAAGAACCACATGCTGGTCCTGCCGGACGCGGACCTCGACGCCGCCGCCGACGCCGCGGTCTCCGCCGCGTACGGTTCCGCCGGTGAGCGCTGCATGGCGATCTCCGCGGTCGTCGCGGTGGGCGCCATCGGTGACGAGCTCGTCGCCAAGATCAAGGAGCGGGCCGAGAAGATCGAGGTCGGTCCCGGCAACGACCCGACGTCCGAGATGGGTCCGCTGATCACCGCGGCCCACCGCGACAAGGTCGCCTCGTACGTCACCGGCGCGGCGGCCCAGGGCGCCGAGGTCGTCCTCGACGGCACCGGCCACACCGTCGACGGCTTCGAGGGCGGCCACTGGATCGGTCTCTCCCTCCTCGACCACGTGTCCACCGACTCGGACGCGTACAAGGACGAGATCTTCGGCCCGGTGCTCTGCGTTCTGCGCACCGAGACGTACGAGGAGGGCGTCGCCCTCATGAACGCCTCGCCGTTCGGCAACGGCACCGCGATCTTCACGCGCGACGGCGGCGCCGCCCGCCGCTTCCAGCTGGAGATCGAGGCCGGCATGGTCGGCGTCAACGTGCCGATCCCGGTGCCGGTGGGCTACCACTCCTTCGGTGGCTGGAAGGACTCGCTCTTCGGCGACCACCACATCTACGGCAACGACGGCGTGCACTTCTACACCCGTGGCAAGGTCGTCACCACCCGCTGGCCGGACCCGGCGGACGCCCCGGCCGGCGTGGACCTGGGCTTCCCGCGCAACCACTGATCGCCACCGGTTCCGCTGCTCTTCCGCGCCGACGGCCCGTACGGAAGCTGTATCCGTACGGGCCGTCGGCATGCACGGAAGCCGTATCCGGCTGCCCGGCCCGCTCTCACATGCGCCGCAGGCCCACGTACTGGACCGCACCCATGGCCGCCACCGTCAGGCCCTGGAACACGATCCACCCGTTGCCGGCGCCGGTCGCCGTCAGCGCGTCCTCGAGCACGGTCACGACACTTGCCACGGCCCATGCCACGTTCAGGCCGATGACGACGGCGACCGCGCCGCGGCTGATGCGCTCCTGACGGGAGACGACCAGCACCCACAGGGCGTACACGGTGAGGAACACGCCCACGGCGTACTGCACGGACTGAGGCACGCCGAGGAACGAGTCCAGGACCGTGGCCAGCGCGAGGTAGCCGATGCCGTTCGCACCGGTGAGGACCACGTCCGCCACGAGGGCCAGGCGGAGAAGGCCATCGGAACGGGCGGCGCCCGTGGACGGGACCGTACCCACGTTCTGGGACGACATCATGAGGTCTTCCTTTCGTTGTCATGCGGTCACGCGGGCAACGAGCCGCCGCCGGTCCGCGCTGCGGAGGCAGGAGCTGCCCCCGGACGGCGGCGTTCTCGGTGGGACGCAGGCCCGTACCCGGACGGTATGGACGGAGGGCGGAGTCGCTCAATTACCTCCCGGGTAATGGCCGGTCGTCCCATCGGCCGCTCAGCGACGCACCACCTGGGCCGGATCGGTGCCGAGTCCGGAAAGCCGAAGGGGGAGCCGCGACGGCTCCCCCTTCGGCTCACGGCGTCACCGTGCGGCGTCCGCGGCCCTCTCGGCAGGGGCCGCCTCGGCGATCATCCCCGCCATCGGAACGGCGCCCACCCGGCCCGAGACCAGGAACCCGAACACCATCGTCGCCACCATGATCACCGTGCCGAGCCACACCATCGTCTCGACCGGCACGGTGTACGCCCCCACCGTCCGCACCACACACTCACCCAGCAGCGCCGCACCCCACACCGCCGAGAACCGCGCCTCCGCCCGCCGGAACGCCGCCGACTCCGCGGACAGCCGCTGCCATGCGGTGTCCTTGGCCGCATCCCCCTTGACCAGCCACGGCCGTACCGCCGCGCTCATCATCGGCTGCCCCTTCCATGCGGACACCAGGACGACGAGCCCGATGATGCTGCTCACCCCGCTGTCCTTGGCGAGCATCAGCCGCGGGTCACCGACCATCAGGCTCGTCAGCAGTCCGACCACGTTGACCGTCACCATCAGCGCCGCCAGACCATTGAGCCGGCGCCTGCGCGCCACCCCCCACACGGTCCGGACGACCGGCACCACGCTGCTCCAGGCCAGCGCCGCGAACGTCCCCGTGCCCGCCGCCTTCAGCGCGTAGTACGAGACGAGCGGCACGCCCACATCCACGAGCAGCGGAAGCACACTGTCGAGCAGCGCGCTGCGGGGAGCGGACGGGGCGCCGGCGACCGGAGCATCTGCGACAGGGGCGGTGGCTGTGGCGGCCGGGCTGCTCATGACGGGTTCCTCTCCCGTATCGGCGGACGCCTTCGCGGCCCCGCTCTCGGTACGTACAGACTGGCCGCCGGGGCCCGGTGCCCGGCAGAGCCGCGTGTACCGAGGTCCGTATGACGAATGTCAGGCCCGGCCGATGACACCCCGGACAGCGGGCTGGGAATCCGGGGCTCGCACGTGCCCGTAACCCGCTCGCCGAGCCCGTCCGGCGGGTGGTGTGATGAGGCCATGACCGCCCCGACCAGGCCGCAGCACGAGATCCGCGCCCAGTACACGGACACGACCGTCACCGTCTACCAGGCGTACACCCCGTCCATCGGCCTTCCCGCCGCACGTGACGGCCGCTTTCCCGCGGCCTGGAAGCGCGACCGCATGACGTGGATCAAGCCCAGCTTCCTGTGGATGATGTACCGCTGCGGCTGGGGCACGAAGGAGGGCCAGGAGACCGTCCTGGCGGTGGAGATCACCCGCGAGGGTTTCGCCTGGGCTCTGAACCATGCCGAACTCTCCCACTACGTCAGGGGAGTTCACCCGGACGTCGAGAGCTGGCGACGCAGTCTGCGCCGTTCCCCGGCCCGCGTCCAGTGGGACCCCGAACGCGACCTCCGGCTGAACCCGCTCCCGTACCGCTCCCTGCAGCTGGGGCTCGGCGCAGAAGCGGCGCGGCGGTACGCGGACGAGTGGACGGTCTCGATCCGAGACGTCACCCCGCTCGCCCGGGAGATCCACGGCCATGTGCGGGAGGGCCGGCTCGACGAGGCGAGGGCGCTGCTGCCGGCCGAGTTGCCGTACGGGACGGACACGACGCCGCCCAGGGGCTGACCCGACCTGCGCGACCTGGCATTCTGCACGTGTCCACCGGGCCCCGAACGCGGAGACCGGCCAGGGGAGACGGACGAGGGGAGACAGCCGTGGAACCCACGCCTGCCCGGGAGCGGCACGACGCGCTTCCCGAAGGGCTCGCCGGGGCGATACGCGACACCGCCGGGGAGATAGCGGCGCTGCTGCGCGGCTGCACGGACACGAGCGTGCCCGTCCCCGGATCCGAGTGGACGCTCGGTGAGGCGGCAGCCCATCTGGCGCAGGCCAACGAGCTGATGGCGGAGGTCGCCGCCGGCCACGAGCGCAGCTACGGCGACGGCACGCCGCAGAGCCTGGCGGCGGCCAACGAGCGCGCCCTCGCCGGGTTCGAGGAGCGTGGGGCGGATCCGCTGGCCGCAATGATCGTGGCACAGGCGGCCGCCTTCCTCGGAGCCACGGAACACCGAGCGCCGGACGAGCCGGTGGAAACGCCGCTGGGCTCGATGGATCTCGCGGCGCTCGGCTCGTACCTGCTCACCCACATGCTCGGCCACGGCTACGATCTCGCCCGCGCGCTCGGCCGTCCGCACATGCTCGACCGCAGCCGGGTCGAGCTGTCGATGCCCTTCATGCTCACGGTCATGCCGCGGGTCGTCTCCGCCGCATCCGCCGGGCTGACCGCCCGCTTCGGCATCCGTCTGCGCGGCGGCTCGCGGTTCGGGGTGATCGTCACCGACGGTGCGGTGACCGTCGAGCGCGGGCCGGTGAGCCGCCCGGACTGCACGATCCTTATCGAGCCGGTGACGTTCCTGCTGATCGCCCTCGGCCGCTGCGATCCCTGGGGCGCCATCGCCCGCGGCCGCGTGCTCACCTGGGGCCGCAAGCCCTGGCTCGCACCCCGCTTCCCGACCTTGTTCACTGCTCCCTGAGGCAGCCGGGCTCACGGCCCGTCAGTCGGGCGAGGGCCCTGGCGCCGGCGGCGGCCGGCACGCGCGGACTCTCGCGGTCCGATTACGCGGATGCGTCGAACTTCCAGGTCAGCATGGCGAATCGGCCGTCGTCACCCGCCCCCGCCGACCGATACGTCGCGAGGGCGGCCTCGTTGTCGAGGTCCACACCCACCCACATGTCGTAGCAGCCACGCTCCCGGGCGACGGCGGCCAGCGCCTCGGTCAGGGCGCGCCCGATGCCGCGCCGACGGCAGGGCCCGTCGACCGAGAGCTCGTAGAGGCACATCTCCGTTCCCTTGTCCGGGTGGGTCATCTCGATGCCGGAGACGAAACCGGCGGGCAGCCCGTCCACATAGGCGATCAGCATCAGATGGCCGTCGGAGGCGAGGAACCGTTCCGCCCGTTCCTGGCGCACCGGACCGTCGTACAGGTGCTGGGCTGCGCCGAGTTCGGCGACGGTCGTCGCGCGGCGGATCTCCACGTGGTTGTCCATCGGGAACCTTTCGGGAGCCTTTGGTAGGCGGGCCGGGCGCGGGCATACCGCGAACGGAGTACGACAGGGGAGCACCGTACGCCGGAAGGAGGCCGAACAGTTCCCCCTCGCGGCAGCCCGGGCGCGCGGGCCGTGCCTTTAGGGTCGACACATGCAGACCCCTGACTCCCGATGGCGCCGGTGGACCCGCGGGCGCAACCGGTGGGCGGCGGCCGTGGCCGCGCTCGTCGTGCTCGCGGGTGCCGGTACCTGGACCGCGGTGGCCGACGACCGTGCGCCCGCCGTGCACCGCGAGGACCGGAAAATGCGGATCGACGGGGTGTCCCTCGACACCTCGTACTTCACGTCCGGCGGTTCGGAGCGACGGCCCGCCGTGCTGATCGGGCACGGCTTCGGCGGTTCCAAGGACGATGTGCGGGCACAGGCGGAGGAGCTGGCCGGTGCCGGGTACGCCGTCATGACCTGGTCGGCCCGCGGATTCGGGAAGTCCGGCGGGGAGATCTCGCTCAACGCGCCCGACCGCGAGGTCAAGGACGTGTCCGGGCTGATCGACTGGCTGGCCCGGCGGCCCGAGGTGCAGCTGGACGCGAAGGGCGACCCGAGGGTCGGCGTCACGGGCGCCTCGTACGGTGGCGCGGTCTCGCTCCTCGCCGCCGGATACGACCGGCGCGTCGATGCCATCGCGCCGGTGATCACGTACTGGAACCTCGCCGACGCACTCTTCCCCGACGGGGTCTTCAAGAAGCTCTGGGCCGGGATCTTCGTCACCTCGGGCGGCGGTTGCGAGAAGTTCGAGAAGCAGCTCTGTGCCATGTACGAACGGGTCGCCGTCTCCGGGAAGCCGGACGCCGCCGCGCGTGCGCTGCTCAGCGAACGGTCGCCGAGCGCCGTCGGCGACCGCATCAAGGTGCCCGCGCTCATCGTGCAGGGGCAGACCGACTCCCTCTTCCCGCTCGGCCAGGCCGATGCCATGGCGCGGACCATCAGCGGGAACGGCGCACCCGTCGCCGTCGACTGGATCGCGGGCGGGCACGACGGCGGGGACATGGAGAGCGGGCGGGTGGAGAACCGGATCGGGGCCTGGTTCGACCGCTATCTGAAGGAGGACGAGGGCGCCGGCACCGGACCCGCCTTCCGCGTCACTCGTACCGGAGGCATCGATTCCACAGACGGGGCGGCGCTCCGGCGCGGGGCAAGCAGCGACACGTATCCCGGGCTGTCCAGCGGCGACCGGGAGATCGCGCTGACCGCGACGAGCGACGGGCCGGGCATCGCGGGCGCGGGTGCACCGGCGAGCGGCGGGCGGAGCGGTGGATCCGCGGACCGTCGGACGCAGACCTTCCGCAACCCTGCCGGTGCCAACCCGCCCGCCGTCTCCGCGGTCCCGGGCGTCGGCGGCGGCATCGCCCAGCTCTCGTCCCTCGGCGTCGGTCTGTCGGTCGACTTCCCCGGCCAGTACGCCCGCTTCGACTCCGCACCGCTCGATACGTCGATGCGCATCACCGGATCGCCCACCGTCCGCGTGAAGGTGACGGCCGGGCAGGGCGACGCGGTCCTGTTCGGCAAGGTGTACGACGTCTCGCCGGACGGGAAGCAGCAGGTGCTGCCCGCTCAGCTCGTCGCCCCCTACCGGATCACGCCGGAGCGGCAGAACAGGACCGTCGAGCTGACCCTGCCCGCCGTCGACCACGCACTCGACGCCGGACACCGGCTCCGGCTCGTCCTCTCCGCCACGGACCTCGGCTACGCCTCACCGACCGAGCCGACCACGTACAGCGTCTCCCTCGCCGGCCCGCTGACCGTCCCGACCGCCCCCGCGGTGAAGACGGCATCGGCCGCCCTGCCGTGGTGGACCTGGGGACTCCCGGCGGCGGCCGCCGTCATCGCTCTCGCCCTGCTGCTCACCGCACGGCGGCGTACCACGACCCCCGCCCCCGACCCGGTGCTCGCCGAGGTCCCCCTCCAGATCAGCGGACTGTCGAAGAAGTACGCCAAGTCCGCCGACCGGTACGCCGTGAAGGACCTCTCCTTCCGTGTGGAGAAGGGCCAGGTCCTCGGACTCCTCGGGCCCAACGGCGCGGGCAAGACCACCACGCTCCGCATGCTGATGGGACTCATCACGCCCGACGACGGCGAGATCCGCGTCTTCGGGAATGCCATCCGGCCGGGCGCGCCCGTCCTGTCCCGGGTCGGCTCGTTCGTCGAGGGCGCCGGATTCCTGCCGCACCTGTCCGGGCGCGCCAACCTGGAGCTGTACTGGCAGGCCACCGGACGCCCCGCCGGGGACTCGCACATCGAGGAGGCCCTGGAGATCGCAGGGCTCGGTGACGCGCTGGCCCGCGCCGTGCGTACGTACTCCCAGGGCATGCGGCAGCGGCTCGCGATCGCCCAGGCCATGCTCGGCATGCCGGACCTCCTCATCCTCGACGAGCCGACCAACGGGCTCGACCCGCCCCAGATCCGCGAGATGCGGGACGTGATGATCCGCTATGCGGCCGGGGGCCGGACCGTCATCGTCTCCAGCCATCTCCTCTCCGAGGTCGAGCAGTCCTGCACCCACCTGGTGGTCATGGACCGGGGCCGACTCGTGCAGGCCGGACCGGTCGCCGAGATCACCGGCTCGGGCGACATGCTGCTCGTCACCGTCGCCGAGGAGGTCGCCGAACCGCTGGTGGAGAAGATCGCCGCACTCCCCGGGGTCGGCTCGGCCGTCCGTACGGACGACGGGCTGGGCCTGCTCGTCCGGCTCGACGGCGCGGACTCCTCCCGGCTGATCGCCGAACTGGTCCGGCTGGACGTGCCGTTGACGGGGGTCGGGCCGCACCGTCGCCTGGAGGACGCGTTCCTCACTCTGATCTCCGGAGGCTCCGCATGAGTGCCGCAGTCGATGTCACCCACGCCGCCGAGGCGCCCGGCTACCTGGCCCGGCGCACCCTGCCGCTGCGTGTCGAGGCGGTTCGGCAGCTGCGCAGGCGGCGCACCCTGCTGATGGGAGGGGTGCTGGCGGCGCTGCCGTTCATCCTGATCACCGCCTTCGCGATCGGCGGCACCCCGGGATCCCGGGGCGGCGGCGACCGGCTCACGCTGATGGACACCGCGACCGCGTCCGCCGCGAACTTCGCCGCGACCTGCCTGTTCGTCTCGGCCGGGTTCCTGCTCGTGGTGCCGGTGGCACTGTTCTGCGGGGACACCGTCGCCTCGGAGGCCGGCTGGTCCTCGCTGCGCTACCTGCTCGCCGCACCCGTGCCACGGGCCAGGCTGCTGTGGAGCAAACTCGTCGTGGCGCTCGGCTTCAGCCTGGCCGCAATGGTGCTGCTGCCGCTCGTCGCACTGGCCGCGGGAGCGGCGGCGTACGGCTGGGGGCCGCTCGAACTCCCCACCGGCGGTGCGCTCGCGACCGGCGACACCGTGCCGCGGCTCGCCCTCGTCGTCGCCTTCATCTTCGTCTCCCAACTGGTCACCGCCGGGATGGCGTTCTGGCTGTCGACGAAGACCGACGCCCCGCTGGGCGCGGTCGGCGGTGCGGTCGGGCTGACCATCGTCGGCAATGTGCTGGACGCTGTCACCGCGCTCGGCTCCTGGCGCGACTTCCTGCCCGCGCACTGGCAGTTCGCCTGGGCGGACGCGCTCCAGCCGGACCTGGAGTGGGGCGGCATGGCGAAGGGGGCGTCGATCTCGGTGACGTACGCCCTGATCCTGTTCGCTTTCGCGTTCCGCGGGTTCAGTCGTAAGGACATCGTGTCCTGACGTTGATGTTCCGCGGCGGTTCGCGCCGTTTCTGCCCGCCGTTGCCGCATCGAGACTGTTCCGCAACGTCTTCGTCTGCTCCCCGGAGCCGCCCCGAACGTCACATTCACAAGTGCTGACGCGATGGTTGGGGGTATGGGATGGGAAACCGGACGCAGGGCCGGACGTATCGAAGGACGCTCGGCCTGGTGCTGGCGGCCGGAATGCTTGCGGGTGGGGCGCTGCTCACCGGCTGCGGGGTGGGGGGAGGCGGGTACAACTCGACCGCCGATCGTGCCGACGGTCCGCAGGGGAAGAGCCGGGGCGGCCAGGTCGCCCCCGCGCCCGCGCCCGGCGTCGAGGACGGCGCCTCGCAGAAGACGGAGGACAGGCCGGAGAAGCCCGTGGCGCCGGACTATCTCTCCACGTTCGCACTGGACGTGGACACCGCCAGTTACGGGTACGCGCGCCGCAAGCTCGGAGACGGCGAACTGCCGAGGGCGGAGACCGTACGGCCCGAGGAGTTCGTCAACAGCTTCCGCCAGGGCTACCGGCGGCCGGCCGGCAACGGATTCTCGGTGACGGTCGACGGGGCACGTGCGGGCGAAGGCTCCGGTGACTGGTCGCTCGTACGGGTCGGTCTGGCCACCCGTGTCGCCGGCGAGGACGGCGAACGCCCGCCCGCCGCGCTGACCTTCGTCGTCGACATCTCCGGCTCCATGGCCGGGACCGGCCGCCTCGACCTGGTGAAGAAGTCCCTCTCGATCCTCACCGACGAACTCCGCGACGACGACTCCGTTTCCCTGGTCACCTTCAGCGACAAGGCGAAGACCCTGGTGCCGATGACCCGGCTGCGGGACCACCGCGGAAGGATCCGTGACGCCGTCGATTCCATGAAACCCACCGACTCGACCAATGTGGAAGCCGGTGTCCGGCGCGGTTACGAAGAGGCGGTCGCCGGTCACCGTGCGGGCGCGAACAACCGGGTCGTCCTGCTCTCCGACGCCCTCGCCAACACCGGCGAGACCGATGCCGACGCCATCCTCGAACGGATCGACGACGCCCGCCGTGAGTACGGCATCACCCTCTTCGGCGTCGGCGTCGGCAGTGACTACGGGGACGCGCTGATGGAACGCCTCACCGACAAGGGCGACGGCCACACCACCTACATCGGCGACGAGACCCAGGCCCGCAAGGTCTTCGTCGACCAGCTTCCCGCCCACATCGAACTGCGGGCCCGCGACGCCAAGGCGCAGGTCGCCTTCGACCCGAAGAACGTCAAGCAGTTCAAGCTCATCGGGTACGAGAACCGCAAGGTGGCCGACGACGACTTCCGCGACGACAGCGTGGACGGCGGCGAGGTCGGCCCCGGGCACACGGTGACCGCGCTCTATGCCGTACGGCTCCGGGACGGCGCCGCCGGACATGTGGCGACCGCGACGGTGCGCTGGCTGGACCCGAAGACACGGGCGCCGCACGAGCAGTCGGGAACGGTCGGGACCGGCGCGATCGACGGCAGCCTGTGGAGCGACGACGGCAACAAGCGGTTCCAGGTGGCCGCGGTGGCGGCGTACTTCGCGGAGGAACTGCGCGGCGGCACTCTGCCGGGTCAGCCGGGTCTCGGTGAACTCTCCACCCGGGCGTCGGCGTTGGCTGCCGGAACGGAGGACAGTTCCGTACGGAAGCTGGCGACGGCGATCGCGCAGGCGGACCGGCTCCGGGGCGACGACAGGGGGCCCGGCGGCGGGGGTGAGCAGGAGGGCGAGATGGGCTGACCCGGCCGGGGGCACCGGATTCGGTCAAGGGCGTCTCAGAGTTGGCTCACGTTTGGGCAAGGGAACCACTCATACGGTCGAAATCGGATTTCCGTATGAGAAGGTTTGCTGCTTCCGAGTCGCCTGTTGACGCAGTGTCCAGCCGGCTCCGTCTCGTCCCTTGTCGTCCCCGTACTCATCGTCGAGGTCTCTGTGTCGAATCACCGCATGTCGAAGAAGCGGCGCCGGACAGGAATGGCGCTGGCCGGGTTGGGCGTGCTGGCCGGTGCGGCGTTCGCCGCAGAGGCGGCCACCGCGACCACCGTCACCCGGCCCGCGCCGACCGTCTTCACCGGCCACGCCTTCGACACCTGCACCGCACCGACGCTCACCACCATGCAGAAGTGGCGGGCCACCTCGGTGTACCGGGCTGCCGCGGTGTACATCGGCGGGAAGAACCGCGGGTGCGCCCAGCCCCAGCTCACCCCGTCCTGGGTGAAGTCCGTGAGTGCCAGGGGCTGGAAGCTGATCCCGCTGTACGTCGGCGCGCAGCCGCCGTGCCAGACCAGCAACAACCCCGAGAAGATGACCGCCGCCAACGCCACCGCGCTGGGCGCCACCGACGGCGCCGACGCGGTGGCCAAGGCGTCCGCGCTGGGGATGAGGACCGGCAGCCCGGTCTACCTGGACATGGAGTACTTCGACCCCACCAACACGTCCTGCGTGAACACCGTCCTCGCCTACATCCGCTCCTGGGACAAGACGGTCCACGCCAAGGGGTACTGGACCGGCTTCTACGGCTTCAGCAACTCCAGCGCCGCCGTCGTCGCCAAGGCCACGACGCGCACCGACCTGCCGGAGATCCTCTGGTACGCCCGGTACGACGACATCTACTCCACGACCACCGGATTCCCGTACGACACGACCCTGTGGACCGGGCACCGCCGCGGCCACCAGTACGCGGTCAACAAGAAGGTGACCCACGACGGGGCCACCCTCACCATCGACCGCGACGCGTGGGACGCGCCGGTGGCCGTCGTCGCCAAGTAGCGCCCGGCGGACATGAAGCGGGGGCGGACGGGGGCAGGGGGCGGGCCGGGCAGCGGTGCCTTCGCGAAAGGGTGCGGCGCGGCCCGCCGCGCCGCGCCATGATGTGCGCCATGGCCTCTCTGCTGCTCGCACTCGCCGCCGTCACCACCGGTCTCTATGCCGGCTTCCTGGTGTGCTTCACGACCGGGATCATGCCCGGCCTGAAGCTTTTGCCGGACGATCAGTTCACCTCCGCGATGCGCCGCTTCAACGAGACGGTGCCGAGGCCGGTGTTCCTCGTCCTCTTCCTCGGCGTGATCGCCTTCCCGGTTGCCGCGCTCGTCGTCCCCGTCGACGGCCGGACGTCCGTCGAGCGGGGACTCGTTGCAGGCGGGCTGGTCTGCGCGGCGCTCAGCCACCTTGTCACCGTGAGCGGCAACATCCCGCTCAACTCGGCGCTCGCGGCGGCCGAGGGCGGCGACGACAGCACGGCCCGCCAGGCATTCGAGTCCCGCTGGACCGCCCTCCACCGGATCCGCACCGTGCTCTCGGCAGCGGCATTCGCGCTGCTGGTCGCCGCCGCGGTGTAGCTCTTGGACCAGGTGGAGGACCCCGTCAACCGCCGAGCCGCCGCGGAGAGTCCCGGGGGTATGCCCAGCCCCACCCCCGGGACTCCGGCAGCACGGATGGTTCCGGCGGAACAGCGTCTTCTACGGTGGGGCGATGCGCCCTCGGAACGTGTGGCAGGCCCTGCCGGGACCCCGCTATCTGCTGTCGTCGTGGCCCTGGCGGTCGGCCGGATACCTGCTGAGCGGAGCCGCGGCAGGCGTCGTGGTGCTGTTCGTGATCACGCTCGGCGTGCTGCTCGGCGGTGCGCTCACCCTCGTGGTGCTCGGGCTGCCGCTGCTCGCGCTGACGGCCCTCGCGGGGATCCCGGTGGGGTCCCTGGAGCGGTTACGGCTCCGCCTGATGGACCGGACCCCGGCGCCCGGCCCGCACCGCCGCCCGGCCGAACCCGGGCTGTGGAGCTGGCTGGCGTTCCGTTACCGGGAACCGGCGACCTGGCGGGAACTCGAGTACACGCTGCTCTGGGCCGTGGTCCTGTGGCCGCTCGACGCCCTCGCGCTGGGTGTGTGCGTGGCCGTCCCACTGGCGCTGATGTCCACCCCCGCGGTGATGCAGGTGTACGGGAACGGCGAAGAGGCCCGCGTGGTGAAGCAGTGGACGGTCACCACCTGGCCCGAAGCCTTCGCCACCGCTGCGCTCGGACTCGTCCTCCTCGCGCTCGGCTGCTACGCGCTGGGCCTGCTGGCCGGGGCGAGAGCCGGAATGGCCCGCCTCCTCGTCGCCGACAGGGGCGACGACATGGGGGACACGGTCACCGAACTCACCCGCTCCCGGGTCCGGTTGGTCGACGCCTTCGAGGCGGAACGGCGCCGCATCGAACGCGATCTCCACGACGGCGCCCAGCAGCGCATCGTCGCACTCACCATGACCCTCGGACTCGCGCGCCTCGACGCGCCGCCCGGCCCCCTCGCCGACCAGTTGGCCAAGGCCCACCAGGAGGCCGGTCAGGCACTGGCTGAACTGCGCGAACTGATCCACGGCATCCATCCCAAGGTCCTTGCCGACTACGGCCTGGAAGCCGCCGTCTCCGACGCGGCCGACCGGTCCGCGACCCCCGTCGACCTGGAACTGGCGCTCCCCGGCCGGTTCCCCGAGGCCGTCGAGGCGGCCGCGTACTTCGTGGTCTGCGAGGCGCTCGCCAACGTCGCCAGGCACAGCGCTGCGACCCGCGCCGAGGTGACAGGCGGCCACGCCGCGGGCCGGCTCTTCCTGGAGATCCGCGACGACGGGCGGGGCGGTGCGCGCACCGGTGGCGAAGGAACGGGGCTGACCGGTCTCGCCGACCGGGTCTCCGTACTGGATGGCAGACTTGCGCTGTCCAGCCCGCCCGGCGGCCCGACCCTGTTGCGTGTGGAGATTCCTTGCGAGTGGACCGATCGCTGCGCGTAGTGCTGGCCGAGGACAGCGTGCTGCTCCGTGAAGGTCTCATCGGACTGCTCACCCGCTGCGGCCACGAGGTCGTCGCCGCCGTCGGCGACGCGGAAGCCCTCCTCGCGGCCGTCGCCGCACACACTCCGGACATCGTCGTGACCGACGTCCGGATGCCGCCCGGTCTCCAGGACGAAGGACTGCGCGCGGCGGTGGAACTCCGCGAGAAGCAGCCCGCTCTGCCGGTTCTGGTGCTCAGCCAGTACGTGCAGCGGACGTACGCCGCCGAACTCCTGGACTCAGGAGACGGATCCGGTGTCGGCTACCTGCTCAAGGACAGGGTCGGCCAGATCGAGGAGTTCATCGACGCCCTGCGGGAGGTCGCCGACGGCGGCACCGTCGTCGACCCGGAGGTCGTACGCCAACTCCTGCGCCGCCGCCGCGATCCGCTGGAGCGGCTCACCGCCCGCGAGCGGGAAGTGCTCGCCCTGGTCGCCCAGGGCAGGTCGAACGGCGCGATCGCCCGCGACCTGGTGGTCTCCGAGGCCGCGGTCGGCAAGCACATCGGCAACATCCTCGCCAAGCTGGACCTGCCGCCGGCCGACGAGACGCACCGCAGGGTGCTGGCGGTGCTGGCGTTCCTCCGCGCGTAACTCCCCTTCCCGTGGACGCCCGTGCGACAGTGCTGTGGGTGATACGGCGTCAACCGCCCTGTGCGGTAGTCGATGTACCGCTGTGTGCAGGGCATACAGCTCCCGTATACATCCGCGACAGTCCGCTGCCGGATGCTGTGCCCGTCCCGAGCGAAAGACCGCCGGGACAGTCGCGTTCCCCCACCAAGGAGCTCCCCATGCGCCGACGCCTCACCGTCGCTCTGGCCACCGCTGCCGTCGCCCTGTCCGCCGCACTTCTCCCCGCCGTCGACGCCACCGCCGCGCCCGCCGACAAGCCGCAGGTCCTCAGCGGCTGGACCCAGACGAGCGCAAGCAGCTACCAGGCGTTCTTCGCGGCCAGAGGCAACCGGAGCGCATGGAGTGCGTACGGGTTCGACTGGTCGACCGACTACTGCTCCACCTCGCCGGACAACCCCTTCGGCTTCCCCTTCGCCAACTCCTGTGTCCGCCACGACTTCGGCTACCGCAACTACAAAGCGGCCGGCACCTTCAGCGCCAACAAGGCCCGGATCGACAGCGCCTTCTACGCCGACCTGAAGAGGGTCTGCGCGGCATATTCGGGCGTCAAGAAGGCCTCCTGCGACGCGACGGCCTGGACCTATTACCAGGCGGTCGACAAGCTCGGCTACACGGCGGTGGTGGACGCCGCGTAGCCGGGGCGCGGTAATCGCCTGCACATTCGCTCGCCCGTACCCGTACGTACAATTAAGTGGGCAATATTACTCATTCCGGGTGCCCTGTGTCCTACGCGGGTTCGCGGAAGGAAGCGAGCGATGGCTGAGCGGCTCCTCATGGACAAGGCCGGTGCGGCACGGCTTCGGATGATCATCGAAGCGGGGGTTGGGCTGGGGGGAGTCGATCTGCTCGGATTCGCCCTGGAACATGCGGTGACGGAGGCCGACGGGCTGGGCGGAATGGTCCATGTGAGGGGTCCCGGGGGCCGGGGGCTGCTGCTGATGGCGACCAGCGGGATCGTCCGCACCGTGGCCCAGGACTGGGAAGAGATCGCGGTGGACGACGACACCGCGCCGGCGCGCGCGGTGGCCGGTGGCGCCTCGGTGTGGATGCCCGCTCTGGGCGGGCGGAGCCTCGGCCTCCCCGAGGTCTCCGTGACCCGGCGCAGCACGGGGGGCGGTACGGAACGCGCCGGAGAGGGCCGTACGGGCGGCGGCGCAAGCAGTGCGGACGACAGCGCACAGCGCGGCGGCCGGGGCCCCGACAGCTCCCTCGGCCACCACCCCCACGCCGCCGCCCCCTGGTCGCCGCTCTCCGCGCTGCCCGCAGGCAGCGGGCTGCTGGCCGTACCGCTCCTCACGCCGGACGGGGTGGCGGGCGCGCTGTCCGTGCTCACCGTCGGCGAGGGGCAGCCGACGCCGCAGCAGCGGTCGGCCGTCGAGACGCTCGCCGCCTGGGCCGCCCTGCGGCTGCGGGAGCCTTCGATGGACTGGGGCAGGGCCGACCCCAGGCGGCCGGGGAAGGAGCCCCCCGTCACCCGGCTCCGGGAGGCACTGGAAGCGATCAAGGTCGGTTCCTGGGAATGGGACCTGGCCACCGGGGAGCAGCTGTGGGACGAGTCCACGCTCGCCATCCTCGGTATGGCAGGGCAGTCCACGAACCAGCGCTTCGACACCTGGAGCGGGCTGGTCCACCCCGACGACCTGCCGTGGCTCCTGGTCGAGATCGAGCAGGCGATCCGTAACCAACGGGTGTCCGGTGTGGAGTACCGGATACGCCGCCCGGACGGGACCACGCGCTGGGTCAGCTCGCGGGGCAGGGTCCTGCCGGGGGAGGGCGGCCGGCCCGGCCGCATGGTCGGCACGGTGTGGGACACCACCGAGAGCCGGATCGCCCGGGACTCGGTCAGCCGCGCGCTGCGGCACATGAGCGACGCGTTCTTCGCGGTCGACGGCGAGTGGCGGATCACCTTCCTCAACATGGAGGCGGAGCGGCTGCTCGGAGCCTCGCAGGAGCTGCTCGGCCAGAACCTGTGGGACGCATTCGCCGAGATCGGTATCGACGCCGTGGGACTCGGCCTGCACGCGTCGTACCGGCGGGCCGTCGACCGCGGTACCCCGGTCGGCTTCGTGGTGCGGTGGCCCACCAACCGGCGTCAGTACCAGATGCAGCTGATCCCGGTACCGGACGGCTTGATGGTGTACGCCACCGATGTCACCGAGATGCGGTCGCGTGAGGCCGAGTCCGTCGCCGCGGAACGGATCACGGCCGACCGCAACGCCCGCATCACCGCCCTGGCCGGTGCCCTTGCCGAGGCCCTGACGGTGCAGGATGTCGTGAACGCCGCCGCCGAGCGGATCATGGCGCCGTTCGGCGCCTCCGGTCTCGTCGTCCATCTCATCGAAGCGGACACGCTGCACGTCGCCGGGCAGGTCGGATACCCGGAGACGTTCTTCCGCGACTTCGAGGGAATGCCGGTCGGCGACATCGCCCCGCTCGACGAGGTGCATCACACGAGAACGGCCGCCTTCATCGACTCGGTGGAGGAGTACGTCGAGCGCTACCCCCGGATGGCCGACCGCCCGGCCGAGGCCAGGAAAGCGTCCTGGGCGTTCCTGCCGCTGATTGTCTCCGGCCGCTCCGTCGGCTGCTGCGTCGTCTCCTTCACCGAGCCGCGGCGTCTCGGCGGTGAGGAGAAGGCTCTGCTCATCACACTCAGCGGACTGATGGCGCAGGCCATCGAGCGCGCCCGGCTGTTCGACGCCGAGCACGTGAGGGCCCAGGAACTCCAGCGGGGACTGCTGCCGAGTGAGCTTCCGACGCTGTGCGCGGTCAGCACCGCCGCCCGCTACGTGCCCGCCAACGAGGGCATCGAGGTCGGCGGCGACTGGTACGACGTGATCCCGCTGTCCGGCGCCCGGGTGGCGCTGGTCATCGGCGATGTGATGGGACACGGCCTGTCCGAGGCGGCCACCATGGGGCGGCTGCGGACCGCCGTGCACACGCTCGCCGATCTGGAGTTCCCGCCCTCCGAACTCCTCACCCGCCTCAACCAGGTGGTGAACGACCTCGGCGACGACTTCTACGCCACGTGCCTGTACGCGGTGTACGACCCCGTCACCTGCACATGCAAGTTCGGCTCCGCAGGGCACCCGCCGCCGGCCGTCGTGTATCCGGACGGCACCACCGAGTTCCTCGACCACCGCCCGGATCCGCCGCTGGGCACGGCACGCCCGCCGTTCGAGACCACGGAGGTCGTTCTCCCCCAGGGCAGCCTGCTGGTGCTCTACACGGACGGACTGATCGAATCCGCCACCCGCGACATCGACCGGGGCATGCTCCACCTGGCCAAGGCGCTGTCGGGTGCGGCGGCCGCCGTACGGGAGGACGATGCCGCGGGCAGCTCGCCCGGGCTGGAGCGGCTGTGCGACAACGTCGTGGCCGAGCTGCTGCCGGGCACCCAGCTCATGGACGACGCCGCACTGCTCGTCGCCCGCACCTTTGCGATACCGGCCGATTCCATTGCCAGCTGGACGCTTCCCGACGGCCCGATCGCCGCGAGCGAGGCACGGCACCATGTCCGCGACCAGCTGGCGGGCTGGGAGCTCGACGAACTCGCCATGACCGCCGAGCTCCTGGTCAGCGAGCTGGTCGGGAACGCGGTCCGGTACGGCAGAACCCCCATCGCCCTCCGCCTGCTCCGCGCCGAGGGGCTGATCTGCGAGGTCTCCGACGGCAGCCTGTCCACACCCCGCATCCGCAATGCGGCGGAGACCGACGAGGGCGGCCGCGGTCTGCAACTGGTCGCCGCCCTCGCCCACCGCTGGGGCGCCCGCTACACCGCCACCGGCAAGTGCATCTGGACCGAACAGCCGGTGAGCTGACCGCCGTGCGGCGGTTCAGAAGGGCGTGCCCCCGCGTCCCTGACAGGTCCGCGGGTCGGCGTAGGTCCGGCGGCGCTCCGGCTCCGCGTCGATCTCCGCCTCCGCCGTGCGGCGGCACGCACCACGGCGACACCGGCTGCTTCGCGGCGGCCCAGGGGCGGCACGAACAGGCCGACCGTGCGCCGGATCAGCGGCGCAGGTCGACGAATTCGTCCGGGACGGCCGATTCCCCTCCGGTCTCCGCCGACGGCGAGCAGAGGGAGGCCAGTTCGCCCGCCGGGTACGCCGGCCGCTTGCGGGCCTCCGGCGGCCCGACCACATCGACCTGCGATCCGAGACCGGCCAACTGCCGTGCAAGAACATCCAAGGACGGGGCGTCGGCCTCGATCTCCACCCGTCCAACGGCGAGTTCACGGCCGATCCGCAGTCGCGCGCCCATCAGCCCCTCACCATCGGCGGGGCACCCCGCTCGGCACGGGCCCGCACCGTCACCCGCCGGCATGCGCTCCTCGACCTGAGCCGCGAGGGACCGCCACACCTGATCGTGCCGATCAGGTGTCAGCAGAGGCCCATCGCCCGGTCGACCGCGATCTCGATCACCACCAGACCCGCTGGGGACGGGGGCGCGGACCAGTACCGTTTCGCATAGTGCCGGGCACCTTCGACCACCCGCTGCGGATCGTCGGACACCGTGGCGGTGCCCTCAAGGGTGATCCAGCGCGGACCCGCCGCCTGGCAGACCGCGACGCGACTGCCCGGGCCGGCCAGCAGGTTCCTGACCTTCTGCCGCGAGGCGGCGGTCATGACCCGTGCCAGCCCGGCGTCGGGGTCCCAGGTGAAGCGCACCGGCGCCACGTGGGGCGAGCCGTCGGGCCGGACGGTGGTCAGCGTGCACACGTGGTTCTCGGCCAGAAAGGCCTCGGCCGATTCCGACAGGGGCAGCGACATGCTGTTCCTCCGCCCTTCACGCCCCGGGGATGCCGTCGTGTTCCGACGTCCTCATCATCGGCAGCAGCAGCGCGATGACGATGGCGCCCACGGCGAACCAGGCCCCGACGACGAATGCGTGGTGGAAGACGCTCGTACGGGCCTCCCGAATGAGGTCGGGGTCACCGTGGGCCCACTTCTCCAGGCCGCGGGTGGCGCTGAACGCGATGGTGGCGGCGACGGCCACGCCGAGGGCGCCGCCCGCCTCCTGGCTCGTTCCGATGAGACCCGCGGCCAGACCGGACTCGCTCTTCTCGACCCCGGTGAACGCGGCGATCTGCAGCGGTACGAAGGAGATACCGAGGCCCAGGCCGACGACGAGGAATGCCGGCAGCACATGGGACACGTAGGTGCTGTCCGACGGCAGTCGCCACAGCATGAGCATGCCGATGAAGGTGAGGGCGAGACCGGTGAGGAGCACCGGCTTCGCCGCGATCCTGGTGATCAGCTTCGATGCGACGCCCGCGCCGACCGCCGTGATCAGGGCGAGCGGCGCATAGGCCAGACCTGCTCTGATCGGCGAGTAGCCCAGGACCATCTGCATGAAGAGGCTCGCGAAGAAGAACAGCGTCACCAGGGTGCCGAACAGCAGGACGGCGACGATGTTGGCCATGGTCAGGACGCGGCGCCGGAAGATGCTGAGCGGGATGAGCGGCGACTGCGCCCGCTGCTCGACCATGAGGAAGGCGATCAGCAGGACGGCCGCGACGGCCAGGCTGCCGAGGGTCCGGGTGGACAGCCAGCCGACGTCGATGGTCTGGCCCAGGGTGTAGATGGTGAGCACCAGGGTGGCGGTGAGGAGGATGGCCCCGGCCGCGTCGAAGGACTTGCGGCGCTCCTCGGAGCGGCTCTCGGGAAGGACGAACGGCGCCGCGAACGCGGCCGCCAGGCCGATCGGCACGTTGATGAAGAAGATCCAGCGCCAGCCGGGGCCCTCCGTGAAGAGGCCGCCCAGAATGACGCCGGCCACCGACGCCAGACCGCCCATCGCACCCCATACACCGAGTGCCTTGTTGCGTTCGGAACCCTCGGCGAAGGTGTTGGTCAGAAGACTGAGAGCGGCCGGAGCGATGAACGCCGCTCCGAGACCCTGCACGGCGCGGGCGGTGATGAGCATGGTGGCGCCCTGGGCGATGCCCGCCAGCAGGGACGCCACGGCGAACACGATCAGGCCCGTCCGGAGCATGCGTCGGCGCCCGAAGGTGTCGGCGAGCCGGCCACCGAGCAGCAGGAATCCGCCGAGGACCGTTCCGTAACCCGTCACCACGTACTGTAAATAGCTTTCGGAAATGTGGAGGCTTTCCTCGATGCTCGGCAGAGCGACGTTCACGACGGTGACATCGAGAAACGTCATGAGTCCGGCAACGCAGAGGAATGCCAGAATCAGCCCGGGCCGACGGACTGCCCGGGGCTCTGGTGCGACTGATATCTCGCGGGGACTGGACAAGGATCCTGGGATCGACATGGCAATTCCTGGCAGTCGGTGGGATGAGGAAGCCGGCGCGAATGGCACAGAGGTGCCGAATAAGGGTCGTTATTGCGTCGACCCGGCGAAGCTAGCATCCGAAGTGAAGTAGGTACCTAGAGGAAAGTGACTTCCCTGGAGGAGGCCCATGGGGCGGCGAGGCCCTTCGGGCGGCGCGGCGTCGAGCCGCCACCGGCTCCGGGAATCAGTGCCGGGACGATCCGGTGAGTTGCTCGGCCTTCAGGCCGGTGCGGACGACTGCCTGGTCGAGCCGTACGGCTACCGGGACCTCATGGCCCGCATGGATGCCGTTGCGCGGCGCACGATGTCATGGTCGACGACATCCACGATTTCGCACGGCCTCCTGCACATCGACCCGTGCAGCCGGCAGATGCGCGTCGGCGAGCGGGTCGTCGAGGTCACCCGGAAGGAGTTCGACGGCGACAGCGTCTGGATCGTCACGGTCCGAGGCATGGGGTGTCGCCTGGGCGAAAGGGCGGCGAGCTGAGCGCCGTAACGCTGCCGCTGCGCAGTGTTCCGTCGCTGTTTCCGGACGTGCGGTACGGAAATTCGCCCGGCCGGATTCCAGGGACAGCTCTTAGTTCTCGCTCCCGGCCTCGGGTGCGTCCGGTTCCTCGACCGTGGCCAGCAGCCGCTCGGCGCGGGTCTCGGTGATCTCAAGCATGGCGAGCACGGCCGGCAGGGCAATGCTCGGCAGTACATAGCGCAGCAGCATCGAGATCCGCTGCTCCAAGTCCTCTCGCTCGCAAAGAACCTGGGACATTTCCTGGATTCCGGAGAAGGCGCCGGCCAGGAGCTGCGCCGCCTCCGCGGGATTGACATGGGACAGCACCTCGCCCTGCTGCTTCGCTTCGATCAGCAGCGTTTCGAGCCGGGCTATCCAGGAGTGGAACGGCAGGCCACGGTCCAGTTCACCGCCCCCCTGCTCCATGGCCAGCCCGACGCTCGCGCGCACCAGCGGCTCGTGGCGGAGCCGGTGGGCCAGCACCAGACCCTGGTCGACCAGCTCCTGCAGTTTCGTCAACTGGGGTGGAAGCACGCCGAGTTCCAGCTGCGCCTCCATCACTCCGAGGGCCAGCTCCTCCTTCGAGGCGAAGTGGAAGTAGAGAGCCCCCTTGGTCACGCCGGCCCGTGTGAGAATCTCACTGATGGTGGCGGAGCCGTAGCCGCGCTCGTCAAAGACAGTGGCGGCCGCCAGCAGGATCGACTGCCGGGTCTGGATCGCTCGAGCTTGTTGGGCCATCGGCTGTGCGTTCCTGCCTCTCGTGGTGTTGTGGCCTTGAATGCACCGGCCGGACTGTAGAAAAAACAGGGCCGTCGGTAACTTACCGTGGGGGAGCGAGATACTCCCTCATGGATGAGCTGGGGGTATTTCGATGGTTGATGTTGATTTGCCCGATACTGTCACCCGCGCCGAGACCGAACCGTCCGGTCTCTATCGGTTGGCGATCCCGCCGCAGAGAGGCTGGAGAACTGATGTCTTGCATGAATTCGTTCACCGGTCCGACCCCAGGGACATCTTTCCCACCGCCTGGTGCAGGCTGAGCGATACGGAGTTCTCCGTAGCGGCCCAATGGCCGCGCCCGCACCACTTCTTCGCTGTCGCATCGGGCAGCCACCAGGATCCGCTGCTGATAGCCGAGACCATGCGGCAGGCGACGATGATGCTGGCCCACGCGGAGCTGGGAGTCCCGGTCGACGACCAGTTCGTGATGTGGGACCTGGCGTACGAGACCGTCGTACCGGGTTTCGCCCTGGAGGTCGCGTCCGGGAAGGTCCTGATCCATCTGACCTGCTCGGATGTGCGCAAGCGGGGCAAGAGCATCGCCGGTATGCGGGTCGACCTGCGCTTCCACCGGGGCGGCACCGTCCTGGCGACCAGCTCGGGTCGGATCAGCTGCACATCGGCGCGCGCCTACCGCCGTCTGCGTCAGGACCGTCTGGACATGGTGGGCCGTCCCGTACCGCTGTCGCCCGGTGCGGATCCGTACGAGGTGGGCCGGACGGCGGAGTCGGACGTCGTGCTGACGCCGACACCCCAGCCCAACCGCTGGCGGTTGCGGCTGGACACCACCCACCCGACTCTGTTCAGGCGCCCGAACGACCATGTTCCCGGCATCCTGCTCCTGGAAGCGGCCCGGCAGGCAGCCGTCGCTGTCACCCCAGGGCACACATTCCTCCCGACGTCGGTGGAGATCGCCTTCCACAAATACGCCGAACTCGACAGTCCGTGCTGGGTCGAAGCCGAGTTGATGCCCTCCGACGACAGTTCCCGGACCATTGTGCGAGTACGCGGACAACAGGACGGCGAGCCGGTATTCACCAGCGAACTCGCCCACACGGATGAGGGCGACCGGTCGTGACCACACACATTCTCGTCACCGGGGCGAGTGGCTTCGTCGGCAGACATGTGGTGGCGGCTGCGGACGCCGTCCCCGGGCTCCGGCTGCGACTGATGGAGCACAGGGCGCCCGTGAACGTCCCCTCCGCCGTCGGCTCCGGCATCGAAACCGTGCAGGGGGACCTCGCCACCGCCGCATCGTTGCGCGGCGTCTGTGACGGGGTCGACACGGTGATTCACTGCGCCTCGCAGATCAACGGGGACGAGCGAACGGTCCGGTCCGTGAACGACCTCGGGACGCGGGCGCTGGTGGAGGAGGCGGAGCGCGCAGGAGTCGCCCGCATCGTCTATCTGAGCACGGCAGCGGTCTACGGACGCGGGCCGTTCAGGGACCTGGCCCCCGGCCGGGCGCCGCTCGCACCGGGCTCGCTCACCAGCGTCACGCGTGCCGCCGCGGAGCGCCACGTGCTGGCCGCGGGCGGGACCGTGCTGCGCCCTCACCTCGTCTACGGCGAGGGGGACCGCTGGGTGATCCCCGGCCTGGCCGCGCTGGTCCGGGAACTGTCGTCCGGGTTTGCCGGGTGCGCCGCCCGGCACTCCCTGATCGATGTGCGAGTGCTGGGCCGGGCTCTGCTCGCCGCGGCGCTCTCGCCCCGGGCGACCGCGGGTGTCCACCATGTCAACCACCCTGATCCGGTGGCCTGTTCCGAGCTCGTCGCGGCAGTCTCCGCCGGGCTCGGACTGGAGTGGGGCGCCGCCGACATCGCGTTGGACGAGGCCCGGGCGCAGCTCGCCGAGTCACCGCGCCTCCTGCACTCCCTCCAGTTGCTCACCGTGGACCACTGGTTCACCGATGACGGGGTCTGGGAGCTCCTCGACTGCGATCCCGGTGACGGCTTCAAGGCGGACTTCCCGCTCCATGCCGACTGGTACAGGAACTTCCTGACACCTGCCGGGAAGGGATGACGGGCAGGCCGGTGGGGCGACAGCGGCCCGTCCCGGGTCGGAGCAATCGGGCGACGGCTCCGGGGCCGATGGCGTCGAACTGGCCGAGTTCCAGCTGATTCGCGGTGTCGTGGCCCGGATCCGAGGGCCGGTCGGAGCTGTCCGTCGAAGCGGCGCGGCGAGCTGATGCCAATGGATCCTGGGCCCGTCAAGGGCGTTGGGGGCGAACGGCAGCGTGACGAAGCCGAGAGTGGAGGCACCCTCTCCCGGAAGGGTTCCTCGACTGAGCACCTGATGTTCCGTCATCGATGTGATGGGTGGGGGATGTCAGGTGCTGCGCCGGGCGGTGCGGTCTCCGGCACGCTGCCGGGTACCGCGGGACCACGCGCCAGGAGGTGTCGACACCTGCATGTCGGAACCCGGGAAGCGTCCCTCCGGGGTCGCCTCCAGGAAGCCACTGTTCTGAGTACAGTGGCTTCCTGGAGGAAAGTGACATCCCTGGAGGCGTCATGCCCTACACCCCCGTCCCCCGGACTCCCGCTTCGGGAAAGGCAGTTCCGTCCGCCACGACGGTCGCCCCGGCCCAGGCGTGTCCCATCGGACCGGTGGTCGACATCGTCTTCAGTCGCTGGACCACCCCGATCCTCTGGGCCCTGCACACGTTCGGGCGGCAGCGCTTCGTGGAGCTCGAACGCCGCATCGGCACCATCACGTCCAAGGTGCTGACGCAGCGACTGCGGCAGATGGAGCGGGACGGTCTCGTACTGCGCACCTATTACCCGGAAGTGCCGCCGCGGGTCGAGTACGAGATCAGCGACCTCGGCCGGAGCCTCTCGCCGCTGTTCGCCGTACTGGCCGACTGGTCCCAGGCCAACCTGGAGCGGGTCGAGGAGGCCCGGCGTGCGTACGACGCCCCCGGCGAGACCGGTCCGGTCACGAGCCGTCGCCCCTGAGACAGCCCGGGCAGGCAGTCTCGCGCGACCCAGCAGGCCAGTCGGTTCACCCCCTGACGGCCTTGATGCAGCAAGCCGGGGCAGGGCGGGTGCATGAGCCCTTTACGGAGGATCGTGATTTCACAAAGGGCCCAGCCCCGGTGAGGCGATCGGCCGGTCCCAGGCGGACCGACCACGAAGATCCACTTCGCCTGCGACGGCCGAGGTGACGTACGCCGGCAGGGAGCCGGTCACGACGGTGGGTTGGCCGCCATCCGGCAGGCACCGTTCGCGGCGCCGCCCGGCACGCCGACCCCGGTCAGGGCGCTCGCACAGCCTTGCAGGTCACCGTGCACACCTTGGGTGCACGCCGTTCCGACGGTGTCCGAGACTTGGACACCCGCCTGTTGGACCATGTTCGTGCAGGCCGGGATGTCGGCGTGGGCGGCGGGAGCGGCGAAGGCCAAGCCGCCCAGTGCGAAGGTCAGACCGGTGAGGACTCCGGCTGTACGGGCCGACGTGCGCATGGGAGCCACCTGCTCTCAAGGGTTGGTCGGGGAATCGCGGATTCAACGCCGAGCAGCGGACGCGGCCGGTGTACAACTGCGGTCCCGGGCCCCCGCACCCGTCGGCTCGGCAGGGCCGCCCCTTCTCTGTCCGACGCTAGAACAGTCCGCCGCCGCGCGCACTCCGGCCCGGTGGCGGGGCACTTCCCAGCGGGTTTCGTGAACACATTGCGACGGAGAAATCCGAGCCTGTGATCTGCTCTTCCCGGGGAGAATGGTGACCTGCTCCCCGGGCGTTGTTTTGGCGGGCCCGGCGGACCGCACACATGGAATTTCTCGTCCCTGAGGAGTTCGCCTCGCCATTCGGTAAGTGGGCCTGCGACCCGGGGCACACCGTTCGCTGCAGCAGCCTCGCTACGGTGCCACGACCAGCGAGAAGGCACTCCTGGTGGAAGGGCCCGATGTCGTACGGGCAGAGCGCCCCCCCCCGCAGGACTCGAACCTATGGGACAGCCCTTAGAAGGCGCCCGCAGGGGCCACTCGCCCAGCTGAGCCATTTCGCCGTTGACATGCGAAGCCTCGCAGCCCTCATGCTCGGCCAATGAGGTGGAACGCAGTTATTGCCGCATGTGTATATGAGCCTATCTGTTCCGCCGGTGCCGTACTTTTCAGAACCGTGCCTTAGGGCGCAGAAATCCCACCCCTATAAGCTGAAGGGACATCATGTCTGTTCGCACGTCGATCAGGCGCGTCGCTCAGGTCGCCGGCCTGGGCGTCGCCATCACCGTCGGTGCGTCTGCCTTCCCGGCGACCGCGCAGCCGGCCCCGTTCGTCGCCTGCAACGAGGGCGCCCTGTCAACGGCCATCGCACTGGCCAACGCCGCACCGTCCGCCACGCTGTCGCTCGACCCTGGCTGCGTGTACAGCCTCACGACGCGGCTACCGGACGTGACCGGGAACATCACGATCAACGCGAATGGCGACACCATCACCCGCGACAACGGGGCACTTTCCTTCCGCATTCTCACGGTCTCAGGCCGGCTCACCCTGAACAACGCGACCGTCTCCAACGGGAACGCAGCCGGGGAAATTCAGAACTTCGGCGGGGGCATCGGCGTGATCGATTCGGGTTCCCTTGCCGTGAACCGGAGCAGCATCGTCAACAACAAGGCTGACTTCTCCGGCGGGATCGGTGGTCTTTCAAGCACGACGATCACAGTCGATCGCACCACCATCACGGGCAATGAGGTGACGCAGAGGGGTGGTGGCTTCATCGCTGACGGCGTCGGGACCATCACCAGAAGTCGAATCATCGGAAACAGCGCCGGAAATCAGGGGGGCGGAATCGCCAACGCAGGCGGTCAGTTGACGGTCCGGGACAGCAACGTCAACGACAACGTGGCGGGTGATGGTGGTGGGATCGTCAATCTCAGTGGCACCGTCAACCTGATCCGCACCAACGTCAACAGCAACGAGGCCACAGGCGGAGTAGGCGCCGGTGGCATTCTCAGGACCGGTGGCACAGTCAGCCTCGACAGCAGCCGCGTCCGCGGCAACGTGCCGACGAATTGCGCGGGCACGGTACCCGGCTGTACCGGTTGAAGCAATGCCGCGCCGGAGCCTTCCAGCGTCTGGCGCGGCACCGTCCCGCCGGGGTGGAGCATTTAAACCTCCAGCCCTTGCAGGCGAAAGGCTCAGCCGCAGCTGCAACTCGCTGCCGTCGCAGTCGTTTCGGTGTTCCGGCTGGTGCAGCAGCCGTCGCCGGTGGTGTCGGGGTCGGCGCTCTTGCCGAGGGTGTCGGCGTCGGCCTTGACCACGTAGACCTCCCAGGGTTCCTTGCCGGGGCCGTGCACCCAGACCTTGTCCTGGAGGGCGTAGCAGCAGGAGGTGTCGTTCTCCTCGAAGGTGGCCAGGCCGGCGTCCTCGAGCCGGGCGGTGGTCGCGTTGACCTTGTCGGTGGACTCGACCTCGACGCCGAGGTGGTCCAGCCGGGTCTCCTTGCCGGGCTCGCCCTCGATGAGTACGAGCTTGAGCGGGGGCTCAGTGATGGCGAAGTTGGCGTAGCCCTCGCGCCGCTTGGCCGGTTCGGTGCCGAACAGCTTCGAGTAGAAGGCGATCGACGCCTCCAGGTCGCTGACCCGCAGGGCGAGCTGAGCACGGGACATGGCAGGGCTCCCATCGGCTTGGATTGATGTCTGTCGATGCAACCTTGCGGCTTGGATCGAAGGGTGTCAATATAGAAGAATGTCGAAGCAAGAGCTTGTGGTGCTCGGACAGAGCGACGAGGCCGGCGCATGCCGCCCCGGGCTGGTGGCCGCACCGCTGGACGAGGACCAGGCGGCGGAGCTGGCGAAGCTGTTCAAGGCGCTGGGCGACCCCGTACGGCTGCGTCTGCTGTCGTTGATCGCCTCGCGGGCGGGCGGTGAGGTCTGCGTGTGTGACCTGACCCCGGCCTTCGACCTGTCTCAGCCGACGATCTCGCATCACCTCAAGCTGCTGCGGCAGGCCGGCCTGATCGACTGCGAGCGCCGGGGTACGTGGGTCTACTACCGGGCGCTGCCGGCCACCCTCGACCGGCTCGCCGCCTTCCTGGAGACATCGCAGACGGCCGAGGCAACCGCATGACCGCGTCGCTGGGACGACGGGCCCTCGCCGAAGCCGTCGGCTCGGCCGCACTGGTCGCAGTGGTCGTCGGCTCCGGCATCCAGGCAACCGAGCTGTCCAGGGACGTCGGCGTGCAACTGCTGGCCAACTCGCTGGCCACCGTCTTCGGGCTCGGCGTGCTCATCGCGCTGCTCGGGCCGGCCTCGGGTGCGCACTTCAATCCTGTCGTCACCCTCGCGGCCTGGTTCACCGGCCGTCGCACCGGGGATGGGCCGGCCGCGCGGGACGTCGCCACATACATCCCGGCCCAGATTGCGGGCGCCATCGCCGGTGCCGTCCTCGCCGACGGCATGTTCGGCAAGCCGCTCGTGCGGTGGTCCACCCATGACCGCTTTGCCGGTCACCTGTGGCTGGGTGAGGTGGTCGCGACCGCCGGACTCATCCTTCTGATCTTCGGACTGGCCCGCACCGACCGGGCCCACCTCAGCGCCGTGGCCGTGGCGTCCTACATCGGATCGGCGTACTGGTTCACGTCCTCCACCTCGTTCGCGAACCCTGCGGTCACCATCGGCCGTGCCTTCACCGACACGTTCGCCGGCATCGCCCCCGTCTCGCTCGGCCCTTTCATCGCGGCCCAGCTGGTCGGTGCCGCGCTCGGGCTGGGGCTGGTGTTCGCGGTGTTCGGACGCCCGGCACCCGCACACATCAGCACCGCACTGCGTCCAGGCGAACCCGAACTCGCCGCTCCGACGATCCCCTGACCAGCCCGCTCCCGAGAGAGACACCCGCCATGAACAACCCTGGTGAACGTACGTCCGTGCTGTTCGTCTGCGTTCACAACGCCGGGCGGTCCCAGATGGCCGCCGCGTTCCTCTCACACCTTGCGGGCGGCCGCGTACAGGTACGTTCCGCCGGTTCCGCGCCCGCCGACACGGTCAACCCGGCCGTCGTCGAAGCGATGGCGGAGGCAGGCATCGACATCTCTGCCGAGGTGCCAAAGGTGCTCACCGTTGAAGCCGTCCAGGTCTCCGACGTGGTCATCACGATGGGCTGCGGCGACACCTGCCCGGTCTTCCCGGGCAAGCGTTACCTCGACTGGGAGCTCCCCGACCCGGCCGGACAGGGTGTCGACGCCGTTCGCCCCATACGTGACGAGATCGAGAAGCGCATCCGCGGGCTGCTCGACGAGATCGCCTCTGTGAGCCAAGCATGAGTGTGCCAGGCGGAGTTCGCATCGTGGCCATGGGCGCCGAGCACGCCGCCGAGGTACTGGTGATCCATCAATTCGGCATCGACGAAGGAAACGCCACGTTCGAAACAGCTGCACCGGGTCGGTAGCAGTTCGATGCCGTCAAGCTGCGCGGACCCCGGTACGTCGCCGTCGGCGAGGCGGGCAAGGTGCGGGGCCGGGTCGCAGCCGTGCCGGTGTCCGACCTGCTTCCACGCCGGCGTGGTCGAGCACTCGGTGTGCGTCCGCCCCGACGCCCGCGGCCGAGCGGCCGGCACCGCGGCGTTGCCCTGGCCTTGCCGGGGATCTTGGTGACCTGTCGGACCGGACCGCGGCTCTCCTCGACCGGATTCGGCGCCGGCCACGCGGAGACGAGCGGTTGCACCCCTTCTTCGCCACGCTGTACTACTGCGGTCCGCGTCCCGAGGAAGCCGTGGCCATGCGGGTGAAGGACGTGGCCTTGCCCGCCCCCCCCGGCGCCGACGACCAGTGGTGTGAGCTGCTGATCCACACGGCGACGCCGGAGATCGGCAAGCAGCGGACGAAGTGGCTCAACGACGGGATGCCGCCAGCCCGGGCGGCGGACCGGGCCGGCAACAGCGTTCCACCCGTGCTGCCGGCCACCTGCGCCCGGTGCGTCGAGGGGCAGCTTCCTGATCTCAAGAGGCGGCTCGAAGCTGCGGGGGATCTCCTCGAGCTGCCGGACGTCGGCTGACTGTTCCGGCCGAAAACGTTCGACACGGTCCGGCGCTTACGCGTTCGCTACAGGGCCCTCGCTACCGTGCCATGGAGCAAAAAGGCCCTCCCGAGGGAGGGCCTGATGTCGCACGGGCTGTGCGCCCCCGGCAGGACTCGAACCTGCGGCCAAGCGCTTAGAAGGCGCCTGCTCTATCCACTGAGCTACGGGGGCCGGGTGGTGGTCTCGGCGGCCTGGAGCCCTGGGGCCGGGCCGGTCCGTGACCTTGCCGGGACAAGGATAGGGCTCCGATCGCCTCGCCCCGGTTGCCTCACCTGCGTGGCACGATGTGTAGGTTCGGTGAAGCGAACCGATAATCGCAGGTAGGCGCGGCTCGCGCATCGCTTTTGACGCCTCGCGCCCCGGGTGTTGTGCACTCGTTATGCCTGCGCCCCACTCGCCCCCTCTGTCCCGACGGCGCAATCGGCGCGCAGAGGGGGCTATACGCTTCAAAAAGGCGCCAAAATTGGGCATTCTTCGCATGTGGTGACCATGGACGTACGGCCTCAGCTCATCGACGCACTTTCCGCCCTGCGCGACCGTGTCGCCGCCGTGCGTCTCCCGCTCCCGCTCCCCGGCGTGACACGCGCCCGGCAGACCAGGGTCGAGCTGCTCGCACAGCTCGACGACTACCTGCTTCCCCGGCTCAAGGATCCCGAAGCGCCCGTGCTCGCGGTCATCGGCGGATCCACCGGCGCCGGGAAGTCGACGCTCGTCAATTCGCTCGTGGGGCGGCGGGTCAGTGAGGCCGGGGTACTGAGGCCGACCACCCGGATCCCCGTCCTTGTCTGCCATCCGGATGACCATCACTGGTTCGCCGGGGGCAGGGTGCTGCCGCAGCTGACCCGGGTCTGGCTGCCGCCGGTGGAGTCCACGGATCCCGGCGTCTGCGACGAGCGCGACGGGCTCGACGACGACACGGAGGAGGACGGGACCACGCTGCGGGTCGAGACCGCCGCGAGTCTGCCGCGTGGGCTCGCACTGCTCGACGCCCCCGACATCGACTCGCTCGTCGTACGGAACCGGGTGCTCGCCGCCGAACTCATCTGTGCCGCCGACGTCTGGGTCATGGTGACCACCGCCTCCCGGTACGCCGACGCGGTGCCGTGGCATCTGCTGCGTACCGCGAAGGAGTACGACGCCTCGCTCGTCACCGTGCTCGACCGGGTACCGCACCAGGTGATCGGCGAGGTCTCGCGGCAGTACGGGGCGCTCCTCGCCAAGGCGGGACTCGGTGAGGTGCCCCGGTTCACCATCCCGGAACTGCCCGAGTCGGCGGGCGGCGGCAGCGGGCTGCTGCCCACTACCGCGGTTGCCCCGCTGCGCGCCTGGCTCAGCCACCGCGTACAGGATGCGGCGGCCCGTCAGCAGTCGGTGGGGCGTACGGCGGTCGGGGTCATCGACTCGCTGGACGTACGGATGCCGGAGCTGGCCGGTGCCGTCGCCGCGCAGCACGCCGCGGCCGTGCGGCTCACCGGCGTGGTCGAGGACGCCTACCAGAAGGAGGGTGAACGGGTCCGGCGGCGGGTGGAGAACGGTGGCGTGCTCTCCGGGGACGCCCGTACCCGATGGCGCGGATACCCGCACTACAGCACGTCCGAGGAACTTCTCGAAGCGCTGGTGGACAGCCTCGCCGCGCTGCTGCAGTGCGCCGTGGCCGCCGCCGACGAACAGATCCGGACCACCTGGCAGCGCGAACCCGCGGCCGGTGTGTTCGGGTTCGGGAACGCGGGCCGGGAAGCCGGGGGATGGGGCCCCGCCGAGGATGTCCGGGGCCGGATCGCCATGGCCGTACGGCGGTGGCGGCGGGTCCTGGAGGAGCTGGCCGAGGAAGAGGTGCGCCGGCTGGACCGCAGCGCCGCACCCGACGCCGAGACGGTGGCCGCGCTCCTGGCCGCCGCGCTGCTCGGCGGCCGTCGTGCCCGCAGCGCCGGGGAGCAGCTCGCCGAACGCCTCGGAGCCCAGGGCGCGCTGCGGCTGCGCGACAAGGGCGGGGCGCTGCTGACCAGTTACCTCGACCGGGTGCTGGGCAGCGAGCGCGACCGGCGGCTGGCGCCGCTCGACGCGCTCGACGTGGCCCCGGAGCCGCAGGCCGAACTGATTGCCGCGCTGTCCGTACTGCAGAAGGAGAGGTGGCAGCGTTGACTGCCGTCACTGACCAGGATCACGGCCAGGAACAGGGCGAGGAACAGGGCGAGGCCGGTGGCGTCGTCGTATGCCAGGACCGGCACGTCCCCGCGTCCGACGGCCGGTGGGACGACGGGCTCATCGCCCGGCGCGCAGCGGTCCTCGCCAAGGAACCCGAGGACGCCGAGGCCGCCCCCGACGACGACGCACGTCCCCAGGTCGAGGCGTACGTACGCGCCGGCGGCCTGCTCCGGCCGCGGCTCGACGCGCTGCGCGAACTCGTCGGGCTGTCCCGGGCCCGCCTCGACGCGACCATGCTCGCCGAGGCGGGGCGCGTACTCGACGAGGCCGCCGCACGGCAGCGGCTCTCCTCACGACACACCGTCGTCGCCATCGCCGGGGCGTCCGGCAGCGGCAAGTCGATGCTCTTCAACTCCCTGGCGGGCGCACAGATCTCCGAGACGGGGCTGCGTCGGCCGACCACCGCCGCGCCCCTGGCCTGCTCCTGGACCGATGGCGCCGCTGGACTGCTGGACCGGCTGGCCATTCCGGGACGGCTCAGGCGCAGGCCGCAGCAGGGCGGTACCGAGGCGGACGAGGCGCTCCAGGGGCTTGTCCTCGTCGATCTGCCCGACCACGACTCGGCAGCGGCCGGTCACCGCGAGCAGGTCGACCGGGTGCTGGCACTGGTGGACGCGGTGATCTGGGTCGTCGATCCCGAGAAGTACGCGGACGCCGCCCTGCACGAGTGCTATCTGCGACCACTGGCCGGTCACGCGGAGGTCACGTTCGTCGTCCTCAACCAGGTGGACCGGCTGCCCGGTGACGCCGCCGACCAGGTCCTCGACGATCTGCGCAGGCTCCTCGACGAGGACGGCATGGCGCTCGGCGAACACGGCGAACCGGGCGCCACCGTCCTGTCGCTGTCCGCGCTCACCGGCGAAGGTGTCGGTGAACTGCGTGAACTGCTCGGCCGGTTCGTGCAGGAGCGCACCGCAGCGGCGCGTCGGCTCTCGGCCGATGTGGACGCCGCGGCGGCGAAGCTGCGTCCGGAGTACGTCGCCGAGGGGCGGGCGGGACTCGGGGAACGGGCCCGCGAGGAGTTCGCGGACCGGCTGGGGGAGGCTGTGGGCGCGGCCGCGGCCGGCCAGGCCGCCGAACGTGAGTGGCGCAGGAACGCCGGACGGGCCTGCGGGACGCCGTGGCTGCGGCTGTGGCGGTGGTACGAGTCCACTCGGCGGCCGGGAAGTCCGGACCGGGCGGCGGCAATGCCCGCACCGCCGGAGGAGCAGCTCACCTCCCGGCAACGCGTCGAGCAGGCGGTACGGACGGTGGCGGACGCCGCCGCGGACGGACTGCCGGGTCCCTGGGCGCAGGCGGTCCGAGAAGCCGCGGTGCACGGGGCGACGGGGCTGCCGGAGGCGCTGGACGAGCTGGCCGAGAAGGCCGGAACGGTGGGGTACGGGCGGGCCAGGGGCGCAGGCGACGACGCGGGGCGCGGTACTGAGGGCGCAGTCGGCGGTGGGGGTGTGGTCGCCACCGGTGTGACCGGTGCCTCGGGTGTGGCGCACAGCGGGCGGGTGGGAGGCAAGCCGCCGAGGCCCGCATGGTGGCCCGCCGCCGTGCTGGCACAGGCGTCCATGACGCTGCTGCAGATCTTCGGCGGGCTCTGGCTGGTCGGCCAGATCATCGGCGTCATCGAACCGGGACTGCTCACGCCCGCGCTGGTGATGCTGGCGGGCGTGATCGGCGGGCCACTGGTCGAATGGTCGTGTGCGGCGGCAGCCCGGGGACCCGCCCGGCGGTACGGGCAGGAGGCCGAGCGGCGCCTGCGCCAGGCGGCGGCGGCCGTCGGCCGGGCGAGGGTGCTCGATCCGGTGGCGGCCGAACTGGTGCGGTACCGGGAGGTGCGCGAGCGGTACGTGACGGTGACGAAGATTTCCACAACCGGTCGGTAGTACACAGCCCTCAGCAGGATCCCCGCCTCCCCTTCAGCATGAGATCAGTGACCGCGCGGCAGCGGTCACGGAGCCGAAGGGGAGGCGGAGGCATGAACGAGACCGTGGTGACACTGGTGGGCAATGCGGCGACCGGGGTGGAGTTCCGGGAAACCGCGACCGGGGGAATGGCGCGATTCCGGTTCGCCGTGACGGCCCGCCGCTGGGACCGGGAGCAACAGCTCTGGACGGACGGGCACACCAGCTTCTACACCGTGTGGGCGTGGCGCACACTGGCGGCGAATCTCGCGGGCTCGGTCTCCGTCGGAGAACCGCTGCTCGTGCACGGCCGGTTGAAGGTGCGTGAGGAGGAACGGGGCGGACAGCGGCGGACGTTCGTGGACATCGAGGCGGTGGCGGTCGGACACGATCTGACACGGGGAACCGCGGCCTTCCGGCGGGTGCTGCGGGGTGACCCGACGCTGACGGCCCGGCCGGGCAGGAGGGACGCGGCAGTCGTAGCGGGTGAGGCGGCGGGGACGCCTGCGCAGGCACCGACGGGGGTGATGATGCGTCAAGAGTCGTTCCCTGAGCTGGCGTCGGCGCCGTGACCCCGCCCGGAGGCGGGCCGAACGGGGGTCGGCAGGTCGCAAACAGTTCCGGCGATAACGATTCTGATTCGGAATGGTTGTACGACGGTATGACGAAGGACTGGGCTTCGTCGCTTCCTTAGGATTCCCCAGTACTCACGCGGCACTTGAGTCGACTGGCGGGGCAATCCCCACACGCGCATCAGGCGCGGAAGGCCCTGCCCGGAGGGGACATCTGTGTTTTCTGCTTCTTCAGCGACCTTTTCATCGTCCAACGCGGGGGCGAACCCGCCACGGGGCCGGGGCATTGCCCGGCTGGCCGCATCGGTGGTGGCATCGGGACTCGTCATAGCCGGGGCCCTCGTCGGCGCGGGCACTGCGTCCGCCGACGAGGCACCGCAGCACCAGGGCGGTGCCACCGCAGTCCTGGACGGGTTGAAGACCTTCGACCGGGCTGTGCTCACCACGGACGGGAAGAAGCAGGAGCTGCCCGCCGGGCTGTTCGAGATGACCGTCGACGGCGGCGGCAAGCTCAAGACGTACTGCATCGACATCCACAACCCCACCCAGGACCAGGCGAAGTACCTGGAGACCCCCTGGAACCAGACGTCGCTCGGCGCCAACAAGAACGCGGGCCGGATCCGCTGGATCCTGGAGCACTCCTACCCGCAGATCGACGACCTCGCGGCGCTCGCCGAGCAGGCCGGCACCGGGCCGCTCACCGAGCGGACCGCGGCGGCGGGCACCCAGGTCGCCATCTGGCGTTACTCGGACAACGCCGATGTCGAGGCCGGAGACAAGCAGGCCGAGAAGCTTGCCGACTGGCTGGGCGAGAACGCCGAGGACGTCGCCGAGCCCAAGGCGTCCCTCGCCCTGGACCCGGCCGCGGTCTCCGGCCGGTCCGGTGAGCGGCTCGGGCCGGTCACCGTCCACACCAACGCAGGCCAGGTCTCGGTGACCCCGCCCGCCGACTCCGCCAGCGGCGTCAAGGTCACCGACAAGAGCGGCAAGCCCGTCACCGCCGCCGCCAACGGCGCCGAGCTGTACTTCGACGTCCCGACGGGTGCCGCCGACGGCACCGCCTCGCTGACCGTCCAGGCCACCACCTCGGTGCCGGTCGGCCGGGCCTTCGCCGGAGTGACCAAGAGCCAGACGCAGATCCTGGCCGGCTCCAGCGAGTCCACGGTCTCCGCGACCGCCACCGCGACCTGGGCCAAGAAGGGCGCGATCCCCGCGGTCACCGCGAAGAAGAACTGCGCCAAGGGTGGCGTGGACGTCACCGCGAGCAACGAGGGCGACGAGGCATTCACCTTCGAGCTGGCCGGCATCAAGCACACCGTCGAGGCCGGCGCGTCGGAGACGGTGACCGTCCCGGTCGCCGAGGACCAGGCGTACGACTTCACGATCACCGGACCGAACGGGTTCACCAAGACGTTCAAGGGTGTCCTGGACTGCAAGACCAGCGGCAGCTCCACCGGCGGCACCGACACCCAGACCGTCGACCAGCCCGCCCCGGCCTCCGCGGGCGGCAGCTCGGCCGGGACCGGGGGCGACCTCGCCGAGACCGGTGGCTCGAGCGCCACTCCGGTCATCGCGGGCATCGCCATCGCCCTGGTCGTCGTCGGTGGCGGCGCGGTCTTCCTCCTCCGGAAGCGGAAGACGCAGACCGCCGCGGAGTAAACACTGAGTGATGCATCGGGGCCACACCGTCACGATGCGCTGATGGCAGCCCCGGTACGCCCACGCGTACCGGGGCTGTCGCGTACCGGAGGGCGTCCATGGCATGGGGCGTACCGTCGGGCGGACGGGTGAGCCGATGCCGACCTTCGGTCCGGTCGGCGTCAGCCAGGGCGGGGTCACACGTCAACGGGCGGGAAGGGCCTCATTGTTCGGTCAGCGTCGCCGACACACCGCATCCGACGGACAGCACGCATACGTGCAGGCCGGGCCTGCTGAGCTGGCTCGCCGGACGCCACCGCTCGCAGTGTGCGGAGCTCTTCAGCCGGCCTTGGCGATGATGCGAACCATCTCCTCCTGGCCGAAAGCCCGCAGAGTCGTGGTACGGACGTTGCCCACTCCGCCGAGCTGCAGGAGTGTCGCGGTGGCGGTTTCGTCGTCGGGCGCCTCGACGACGGCCACGAGGTCGTATGGGCCGACGGTCCAGTAGATACTCAAAAGCTTCGCGCCGAGCTTCTGTGCCCCTGCGGCGAAGGCCTCGGCGCGTTCGGCAGTGTCCTTATAGTTTCGGACCCCTTGATCGGTCCAGTTCAGCAACGCGACATACGTCGCCATCTTCTTTCACCTCCACGAGGAAACACATCGTGAGGACAATCCTCGACATCACGACTGAAGCCTGCGCGAGGTACGCACCTGAACGAGCTAATACGGGCGATCACAGGCGGTTGATCACGGTGGCCGGAACGTGCGAGAGCCGCTTTGAATTACCACCGGATCGCAAAGGCTGCACCGCTCGTTCCAGATCCTGGCGCGGCCATGCGGGATGCTGCGCGCGACCGTCGAATGACTCAGTGACGCGCTCCCGCGTCACCGCACGTGGAGCTGCACCCGTGGCGGGGTCAGGTCGAAGCACGCGAGGAACCTCGCGAGGACCTCGGGCTCACCCGCGACCTCGACCGCGTCATCCTGCTGCAGCGTGTCCCAGGTCGTGCTCCCCGAGGCCAGCGCGAGGAACCGGTCCTTCGGGAGACTCAGAGTCGCGTCGGGGTCATCCGCGGTCTTGTCGACCCGGAGCACGCTGTGGCGGAGCTCCAGCCGGGCGCGTTCACCACTGTCGCCGAGCACCACGTCGACGACGAGACGCTGCTCCCCGGCGCGGCTCGGTACGACGTTGTAGCGGAAGGAATCGAGAAGCCCGAGAAGCGGTGTCGAGGACGACGTGAGCGTCTTGCGGGCGAGACCGCTGACGACCGCGGGATCGAAGGCGCCTTCGAGCTCCAGCGCGCCGGTGAGGTAGAAGTTGCGGCGCGGTGCGTTCTGCTCGGCGTAGCCGAGGAGGCGCAGACCCGCGGCCTTGAGCCGGCGAGCCTCGCGGTCCTCGGTGTCGACGCTGACGCACAGGCCGGCCAGCTCTGCGCACCACTGGCCGTCGCCGTCGTCGAGCGCTGCTCGTGCCGCCTCGATGACCCGGTCTCGACCACCCATCAGCGCTACCGTCCGACTGGCCCGTTCGGCGCGCGGCAGCGGCGCCAACTCGATGGCGTCACCGCCGAACCATCCCAGGTAGCCGGTCATCTGCGCCGCAGCGTTGTTGGCGACACTGCCGTACATCTCCCGGGTGAACGGTTCGAGGTCCAGATGGCCGGGCAACTCGACGAGACCCGTCCGGAGCTCCTCGGCTGTGGCGCCGCGCAGGATGTGCCGCACCGCTTGGTCGTGGTTGTACTGGATCGCGTCCTGGTAGACGCCCAGGACCTGCTCGATCTGCTCGCGCCCTTCCAGCGGCGGCATGTGGCACCCCAGGAGCAGGTCGACATCCCGGGCCAGCACCTTCTCGCTCGCCGCTGCCCAGCGCATCGCGTCCCGGAACTTGGCGCCGCGGAGGGTGTAGAGGTTGGGAAGCGAGATGTAGACCTCGTCCGCGATCAGCGCCGTGCGGTAGTCCGGCAGATACATGCCGATCTCGCTGGCAGCCTCCCCGCCGGTGAGGAACAGGGTGAACCGGACGCCGGCGATGTCGAAGTCGGTCTCGCTGTCGATGAGCGTGGTCGGCTCGATGAAGGTTCCCACGCTCCCGCCGATGAACCGACCACCGAGCCCGGTGTACGGGAGATCTTCGGGTGGGAGCAGGGCGCCGGACATATAGGCAACGCGGATGCCCATGATGGGCCCCACGACCCGATTCTCGTCGGCGTACTCGCGAGGGAAGCTCGACCACGCGATGATCTCGACCTCGCCGCCGGCCACTGCTTCGGGGGACACGATCGCGTCGGTTCCCTGGCAGTGATCCGCATGGTGGTGGGAGTACACGACGGCCCGCACCGGCTTGTCCGAGAGCCGCGCGATCTCGGCAGCGATGAGCTCTCCTTGCTCCCGGCAGATTCCCGTGTCGTAGACGACCAACCCGTCGTCGCCTTCGATGACGATGCTGCTCACCGACCACCCGCCCAGGTTCTCCAGCACCCAGATCGGCCGACCCTTGATCTTGGTCACCCGACCGGTCGTGTATCGCTCACGATGCTCGCGGTAGTAGGCGGGGAAAGAACGCTCGACCTTGGGCTGCGACACCGCGTCACCTCGACTCGCTGAGCGGAATACACGGGGCTTACCGTTGAGATCGTATTCAGCCGCCCTGGAGGCGCACGCAGCCACGCCGTGGGGTTGGGTAGACCCCCTAAGGGCTGTCCATCAAGATCCGGGCCAGTCACGGACCACCCCCGGCGTCGGGGGCCATGGAGGGACATCGCCGCAGGCCGAGCGGCGTTGCGGGCGCAGTCGTCAAAGCAGCACCCCTTCCCCCTTCCCGCCCTTCCGACCTGCAAGAAACGCCGGCTCACCCGCGCGAACAGGACAAGGGGGTGTTCTTCGTCGAGTCGGATTGGGTGAGGTGCCGGAGCCGTCGGCATGCGACGCTAGGACTATGACGTCTGCAGCGATCGCGCGGGGTACGTCCGCCCAGCGGTGGCTAGCGAGGCTCAGCTTCGTGCTGGCAGGCCTGGCTATCGTGATCCTGGTCGTCTTCGCCGAGCTGAAGAGCCTGGCCATGTTCGCCGTTGGCCTGACTGCCGCGGTCGTGAGCGTGGCGGCAGCGTACTTCTTCCTCTCCCGACGAGGCGTCGTGCGGTGGCTGTCGCTTGGGGTCTTCGTCCTGGTGCCGATCGCGGTGGTCGTCATTTTCGCGGTCAGCGGCGTGCTGTGGGTGGCCATCGTGTCGGCGGGAGTCTGGCTCTACGCGGGCGTGACCGCGCACCAGGCGCTGAAGGGAGACCAGCCGGACTGGCGCATGCCCGAGTATCCGGTGCAGCCACCGGCCCGGCATCCGTATCTGATCATGAACCCGAAGGCGGGCGGCGGGAAGGTCGAGAAGTTCGACCTCAAGCGCAAGGCCGAAGCCCTTGGCGCCGAGGTGTTCGTCCTGGACGGGTCGACCGACGTGGCCGCGGTAGCCCGGCAGGCGGTGGCCAACGGCGCTGACCTGCTGGGGGTGGCCGGCGGTGACGGCACCCAGGCACTGGTAGCGGGTATCGCTGCCGAGCACGACCTACCGTTCTTGGTGATCAGCGCGGGCACCCGCAATCACTTCGCCCTGGACCTGGGGCTGAACCGGGAGGACCCGACCGCCTGCCTCGGCGCCCTGGCCGACGGTGTGGAGTTGCGGGTCGACCTGGGGTTGATCAACGGGCAGCCGTTCGTCAACAACGCCTCCTTCGGTGCCTACGCCCAGGTCGTGGAGAGCCCGGCCTACCGTGGCGACAAGATCGGCACGACGCTGAACCTGCTCCCGGACCTGCTGCAAGGTCACGGCGGAGCGCGGCTGACAGCACAAGTGGACGGCACAGAGATCGAGGCGCCGCAGGCGCTGCTGGTGTCCAACAATCCGTACCGAACCGATGACATCGCCGGCCTCGGCCGCCGTGCACGGCTGGATGGAGGCGTGCTCGGCGTGATCGGTGTCAGGGTGCATACCGCCGGTCAGGCCATCGACCTGCTCCGCGGCAGCAGCGCCGAGGGGGTCACCGAGCTGACCACGCAACAGATCGAGATCACCGCCGATGCGGCGCAGATTCCGGTCGGCGTCGACGGCGAGGCGGTGACAATGTCGACGCCGGTGACCTCCACGACCTGGCCGGGTGCGCTGCGTGTTCAGGTGCCACGTGGCCGCCCGGGCATCCCAGAGCCGGAACCTCCGACGAACTGGGCCAGGCTGCGGCACTTGGCCAGCGGTCGTCGCGAGGCCGCTGAGGTCATGAGGTGAAAACCGTTCTCCAGCGTGTGATCAGCCTTGCCGACGCGGCCGGCCGAAGCCGGTGTGTCTGTTCTTCACGGCCGACCCGGGGGACGGCATCCACCTCATCCACTGGGGGCCCTCCTCGCACCCGACCGCACCTTCACCTGGCTCCACGGTGAACAGCTGCGGGTGGCGTGCCCAGCCTCTCGAGTGAGCAGCCCCGATGCCGGGCCGTCTCTGGGTCGTGCGAGGTCGGCCGAGGCCGGCCGGCGACGGCCGACACTGACAGCCGAGTCATCGCCGCTTACAGTGAAACCCCAGGTCAGAGCCACCGAGCCATACGCGTTTCCCCCTAGGGCTAGCGGTCGGGCAAGATGGGGTGTATCTGCCCACACATCGATAGCCGGACGGTTTCTCTTGGCTGAGTACATCTACACCATGCGCAAGACGCGCAAAGCGCACGGCGACAAGGTGATCCTCGATGACGTCACCCTGAACTTCCTGCCCGGCGCGAAGATCGGTGTCGTGGGCCCCAACGGCGCCGGTAAGTCCACGGTGCTGAAGATCATGGCGGGCCTGGAGCAGCCGTCCAACGGCGACGCGTTCCTGTCGCCCGGCTTCAGCGTCGGCATCCTCATGCAGGAGCCGCTGCTCGACGAGTCGAAGACCGTGCTGGAGAACGTCCAGGACGGCGCCGCCGAGATCATGGGCAAGCTCACGCGCTTCAACGAGGTCGCCGAGCTCATGGCGACGGACTACTCGGACGCGCTGATGGAGGAGATGGGCAAGCTCCAGGAGGACCTGGACCACGCCAACGCGTGGGACCTGGACGCCCAGCTGGAGCAGGCCATGGACGCCCTGGGCTGCCCGCCCGGCGACTGGCCGGTCGTCAACCTCTCCGGTGGCGAGAAGCGTCGCGTCGCGCTCTGCAAGCTGCTGATCGAGGCCCCGGACCTGCTTCTCCTCGACGAGCCCACCAACCACCTCGACGCCGAGTCGGTGAACTGGCTGGAGCAGCACCTCTCGAAGTACACGGGCGCCGTCGTCGCCGTGACGCACGACCGGTACTTCCTGAACAACGTCGCCGAGTGGATCCTCGAGCTGGACCGCGGCCGCGCGCTCCCGTACGAGGGCAACTACTCCACGTACCTCGACAAGAAGGCCGCTCGCCTCAAGGTCGAGGGCCGCAAGGACGAGAAGCGCGCCAAGCGGCTCAAGGAAGAGCTGGAGTGGGTCCGCTCCAACGCCAAGGGCCGGCAGACGAAGTCCAAGGCGCGTCTCGCCCGGTACGAGGAGATGGCGGCCGAGGCGGACAAGATGCGGAAGCTGGACTTCGAGGAGATCCAGATTCCGCCGGGCCCGCGGCTCGGTTCCATCGTCGTCGAGGTCGAGAACCTCTCGAAGGCCTTCGGCGAGAAGGTCCTCATCGACGACCTGTCGTTCACGCTGCCGCGCAACGGCATCGTCGGCGTCATCGGTCCGAACGGTGCGGGCAAGACCACGCTGTTCAAGATGATCCAGGGCCTGGAGACGCCGGACTCCGGTGGCATCAAGGTCGGCGAGACCGTCAAGATCTCCTACGTCGACCAGAGCCGCGCCAACATCGACCCCAAGAAGACCCTCTGGGCGGTCGTGTCGGACGAGCTCGACTACATCAACGTCGGCCAGGTCGAGATGCCGTCGCGGGCGTACGTCTCCGCGTTCGGCTTCAAGGGCCCGGACCAGCAGAAGCCAGCCGGTGTGCTCTCCGGTGGTGAGCGCAACCGCCTCAACCTGGCGCTGACGCTCAAGGAGGGCGGCAACCTGCTGCTCCTCGACGAGCCCACCAACGACCTCGACGTCGAGACCCTGTCCTCGCTCGAGAACGCGCTCCTGGAGTTCCCGGGTGCGGCCGTGGTCATCTCCCACGACCGCTGGTTCCTGGACCGCGTCGCCACGCACATCCTGGCGTACGAGGGCGACTCCAAGTGGTACTGGTTCGAGGGCAACTTCGAGTCGTACGAGAAGAACAAGGTCGAGCGCCTCGGCGCGGACGCGGCCCGTCCGCACCGCGCCACGTACAAGAAGCTCACGCGAGGCTGATCGTCTTGGCTCGTCACATCTACAACTGCCCGCTGCGCTGGTCGGACATGGATGCCTTCGGCCACGTCAACAACGTGGTCTTCCTCCGCTACCTGGAGGAGGCGCGCATCGACTTCATGTTCCGGCTGGCGCCGGGGGACGGTTCGCCGTCCTTCGCAGGCGGGTCCGTCGTGGCCCGGCACGAGATCGACTACGTGCGCCCGCTGGTCCACCGGCACGCGCCGGTGACCGTCGAGTCCTGGGTCACGAAAATAGGTGCCGCGTCCCTGACGATCTCGTACGAGATCAAGGACCCGGACCAGGTGTACGTGCGGGCCTCGACCATCGTCGTGCCGTACAACCTGGCCGAGGAGCGACCCCGGCGGATCTCCGCGGAGGAGAAGCTCTTCCTCCAGGAGTACTTGGCCGAGGAGCCCGCCGCGGTATGACGGTGCCCGTGCAGTCGCTGCACTTCGCCGACGCGAGGGAGGCGGCGGATCTCGCCGCCTTCCTCGGCCGCCTGCTCCACTACGACCGAGCGGCTGCCGTCCGGTTGCAGGCGGGCGGCGGAGCACTGGCCGTGTTCGGCAGGCCGCCGTCGTTCGAGGTCCTCGCGATCCGAACGGCGCGGCTGGCCGGCCCGATCGACTTCGACATCACCGCGTCCGCCGGTGAACTCCTCGAATCGCTCGACGTCGAGACGGGGGAATCCCGTGGCGGGCTGCCCGCGCCCGTCACCGGGCCGCCGTGGACGGGGATGCTCCCGCCGCGCACCGGCTGGCAGGAACGGCCAGGACTGCCCGACCCCGTCTCCCTGCGCACCGCCGTCACCGCCGCCGTGGCGGAGTTCCGCTCCCGCGACGAGGCGCTGCCCGAGGACCGCCGCACCAGGTCGGAGCGGGACCTGATCGGCCGCGACATATGGTCGCGCACGGTCGGCGGCACGGGACTCCCGCTGCGTGCCGTCCACGCCGCCCAGTCCCTCGGCTTCCTGCGCCCGGCCCCGGACTTCCCGGTCGCGCTGTTCGCCGCGGGGCCGTGGCTGCGGCTGCGTACCCCGTTCGGCTCGATCGCCGTGCGCGGCGCGGGCAGCGGACTCGGCAACCTCGCGGTGACGATCGGCGCCCGCTGACGCCGAGGCCGGTGCGGATCTGCGGGTGAGGCGCTCGCCAGTGCCCCTCCCGGCAAGCTTTGCCCCGTCGCACCGCCCGGCACGCCCTCCCTAAGGCCTCAAGGGTCAGGGAGCCCCTTCCGCCTCGGCCGAAAGCCCTGGTGGCTCCCTGCCCAAGCTCTCAACTTCGTTCGAGCGGGGAGACCCCGTCCGAGGGCGTCCGGCCGCCGTGCGATCGCACGCACCGGACGACGCTCCTCATGGGGCAAACATCGCTAGCGCTGCTGGTCGTCCGGCCACACCCCGATGTGGTCCTGCTCCAGCTCCAGCATCACGCGGTGCTCCATCCCGAGCGTCTCCGTGTAGTCGGCGGGCAACTGCAGCCGCCCCGCGCGGTCGAGCATCGCGTACTCGCGAGCAACCTGGGACTCCTGGCCCGTCGCCGCGTCCACCTCCGTACGGCGCAGCACCTCGGACGACGTACGGCCGTCACGGATGGCGACCGTACGGCGGACCTCGCCCGCCACCGCCTGGTCGTGGGTGACGATCACGATCGTCGTCCCCAGCTCCTCGTTGGCCCGGCGGAACGCGGCGAACACCTGCTCGCCCGTCGCCGAGTCCAGCTCGCCGGTCGGTTCGTCGGCGAGCAGCACCGAGGGGTTGTTGGCGAGCGCGACGGCAATCGCCACCCGCTGCTGCTGGCCGCCGGACATCTGCGGGGGCCGCCGGTCGCGGCAGTCCGCGACCTCCAGCATCTGCAGCAGCGACTCGGCGCGTGCGGCACGTTCGCGGTTCCGGCCGCGACCGCGAAGCTGCATGGGCAGCGTGACGTTCTGGATGGCGGTGAGGTACGGCAGCAGGTTGCGGGCGGTCTGCTGCCAGACGAACCCGACGACGTCCCGGCGGTAACGGAGCCGTTCCTTCTGGCCCATCGACAGAAGATCGCAGCCCGCGACCTTCGCCGATCCGGCCGTCGGCACGTCGAGGCCCGCCAGAATGTTCATCAGGGTCGACTTGCCGCTGCCGGACGCTCCGACGAGCGCCATCAACTCGCCTTCGGTGACCAGCAGATCGAGGCCCTGGAGGGCCTGCACCTCCACCCCGTCCGTGCTGAAGATGCGGACCAGCCGATCGCAGGCGATCAGCGCGTCGTGCCCGTACGAGGGTCGGTCGCGGCGTGCGGCGGCCCGCTGTTCGAGCTCCGCCAGCGTGGTCTCGGTCGTCGACGACGTCATCGGGTGTCTCCTGCCCTGAGTTCGGTGATCGATCCACGGCGCCCGGCCCACCAGGCTTGTACGGCTGCCACGGCGGCGGCGAGTGCGACCACGCCGAGCGCCGGGAGCGCCAGCGACCACAGGTCGGCCCGCAGGGGAGCGGTGTCGAGCGCGTCGGAGCCGGGCCCGCTGGACAGTGCCAGCTGTACGAGGTCGACGCCGGGTGCCAGAAGGGCGATCGTCGCCCAGCCGACGAGCAGCCCGCCGATGGCGGCCAGCAGTGCCTGCGGCATCGCCTCCAGGCCGAGGAGCCGTCGGCCCTGCCGGGGAGTGAGGCCCATGGTCCGCAACCGGGCCAGCAGTGCGGTGCGTTCCGGTGCCGTCTGCATCAGCGACAGCAGTACGGCCAACAGGGCGTAGCCCGCGCCTGCCGCGATCGCCGCCGTGTAGATCCGCTCGGCACCCGACTGCATGGGGGTGTCGACGAACGCCGCGCGCTCCTCGGACCGCAGCTGCAGGAAGAACGTCGGGCCCGCACGGTGCGTGGCCGCGCGAAGCGCCTTCGCGTCCGCCGAGCCGCCGGTGACCAGCAGCGTGGTGGTCTGCCGGTGGGTGAGGGACGCGGCGTCGACGACCAGGAAGTCGGTGTTGTCGACGGCCGGCGTACGCGTCACCGTTCCGACGACCCGCACCTTGAACTCGCCCGCCAGCGACTTGATGGCGCGCGGCCGTTCGCCGAGCCGCTCGGCCACGGACGGCGAGGCGAGGACGGGCAGCACCCGGTCCTTCGACGGCACGGTGCCCTTCCCGGGCGCTGCTCCGGTGGCCTTCAGCCGGTCCGCGGGGAACGGCCCGAGACCGGTCGAACGGGCCAGCCTCGCGTACGTCCCCGGATCGACGCCGACCAGTGTGGCTTTCACGTCGGAGCCGAGGTCGCCGGACGGCAGCGGAACGCTGTACTCGATCTGGACCGGCGCCACTTCCCGTACGCCGCCCGCCTTCCGTACGTCCCGGACCAGCCGGTCCGGGAGTTCCATCGCATCACCCTCGCCGCTGATCCGAGCGTCCGCACCGATGGCCAGCACCGAGGCGTCGTCCCGCGCGCCGGCGACCCCCGCCAGCACCGAGCCGCCGAACGCCGCCGTCGTCAGCGCTACCAGCAGCGCCAGCAGGGCCGGTGCGCCGCTCGCCGACGCGCGCCCGGCACGGGCCAGTGAGAGGAAGCCGACCGCGCCGCGCAGCCGGGCGACCGAGCGGGAGGCCAGCCGTAGCGGCAGCGGGTACAGGCGGGCGAGGACCAGTGCCGCGATCAGCCCCACCAGCACCGGCGCGGCGCTGACCAGGAAGTCCGGGCCACCGTCCGCGGCGGTACCGCGGCGGCGCAGCGCGGCGACCGCGCCGACGGCCAGCACCAGCAGGGTGAGTTCGGCAACCGTGCGGCGCCGCGACGGGCGGGCGGTCATCATGTCGTCGCGGGCGCCGTGCAGTTGCGGTACGCGGTGACCGAGCGTCGTACCCAGCGGCAGGGCAACACAGACCAGGGCGGCGACGGCTGCGGCCCCGACGACCGCGGGCCACAGCCGGACCCCGCCGACGGCGGCAACGGCGAGCAGCAGACCGAGCGCCGCCGCGGGCACCGTCGTCACCGCGGTCTCGGCGAGCAGCCGTCCGCCGATGCCGCGCAGCGATCCGCCGCGCGAGCGCAGCAGAGCCAGTTCGCTGTGGCGGCGGGCGGCGAGCAGACCGCCCGTCATCAGCAGGACGACGGCGGCGACGGCACCGATCCCGACGGCGGCGACCGTGACGACCGGGCTGATCGCCGAACGCATCGCGTCGTACTCGGTGAGGACGTCGTCCAGACCGGTCGTCAGTGTCGCGGCCGGACCGGCCAGCGCACGCAGCTTCAGCAGTTCGGGGCCGCTCTCCAGCGAAGCCACCCGGGAACGCAGCCGGTCCACGTCGAGCGCCGTGAGCCGGTCGGCGTCCGGCGCGATCCGCCAGTACGGCTCGGGCACACCGGTCGTGGCGAGCAGCGCGGGGGCCGCGTCCGGCGGCAGCAGCAGGGCCGCTATCCAGTAGTAACGGGGGGTGTCCTTGGAGGGCTTCGCGATCAGCGACGGGGTACGCAGCAGGCGCTCGGTCGACCAGTAGGCGGCTTCCGGAAGCTTCGGGGCGACGATGCCGGTGATCCGTACGGTCAGCGGCCGCTCGCCCCGGGTCGGTACCGCGATCGTCGAACCCACCTTGAGCCGCAGTGCCTTCGCGGTCGCTTCGGTGACCGCGGCCTCGACCTCCGTGGCGGTCGCGGTGACCTCGCCGTGGACGCTGGGCCAGGCGCCGTCGCGCAGCGTGGCGTGGGCCGGCAGGGCCGACGGGGTCGCGTACGTCAGCTCGGGGTCGAGGCCGTAGGGTCGCGGCAGCCATTTCTCCCCGGCGGCGATCGGCTCAGTCGTGTGGATGCCGTACGAGGACTGGGAGGTGTCGGCACGCACCGGTTCGGGCAGCCCGGCCAGGACCTGGCGGTGGACCGCGCCCAGCGCCGCCCCGCGCACTGCGGCCTCGCGCTTCGCCTCCTCCCCCAGGGCGGGCGGCGGAGCTGTCAGCTCCAGGACGCTGCGCCTGGGGTCCTCGACGGCCAGGTCGTGGCGCAGCCCCTTGTTCTCGTACGCGTCGACGGCCCGCGGGAACGCGGCGGCGAGGAACGCCGTGAGCAGCACCAGCAACCCGAGCGCGCAGGCGGCCCCGGGCGCGGTACGCAGCCGGGTACGGACCCACGGGGCACAGGCGCCGGCCCGGGTGATGGCTGTGGAACGACCGCTGTCGGAACGCGGGCTCATGTCAGTTGTCCCCCTGGTGGCGCAGCGAAATCGCCGGATCGGCGCGGCGCAGGGCGATCGCCGCCACGATCAGCAGCGGCAGCGCGGCGACGCCTGCCAGCAGCGTGGCGACCTGCCCGGCCGGCAGTTGCACCAGCACGGGCGGCACCGGCTGGGCGGCCTGCCCGGTCAGCACGATGAGTGGCACGACGGCCCTGGTCAGTACGGCCCCGAGTGCGAATCCGACCAGCAGCGCGATGGCGATCAGCACGCCCTGCTCGGCGGCGATCATCCGGGCCAGTCCGCGGCGCGGCGCACCCAGCGCCCGCAGCACGGCGAATTCGGCGGACCGTTCGCGCTGCGATCCGACGGCGCTCACCGCGAAGCCGACCGCTGCCAGCGCGGCGGCGACGACCGCCACCGCGAGCAGCGCGGACTGCGGTCCTGCGCCCAACGGGTCGCCCAGGAGATCCCGGGCCACCTCGTCGCGGACCAGCACCTGCGTCGGGTCGGTGTCGGGCTGGCCCCGGAGCGCGGCGGCGACCTTCCCGGTCTGGCCGGGCTCGGTGCTCAGCCACCATTCGGTGGCGGTGAGGACCGCGTTCGGGCGGTCCGCGAGGACCTGGCCGAGGGCCCTGAGGTCGAGCAGCAGCGCGCCGCCGTCCCGGAGCCGGGACGCCTCGGCGGCAGCGGCGGAGGTGGCGGCGCCCGGCCCGGTGGTGGGCAACTGCCGGACCGACCGCACGATCTTCACCCGGACCGTTTCGCCGGCCAGCGTGACATCGACGTCCTGCCCCACCTTCGCGCCGGACGCCTTCAGATAGGTGTCGGTGGCGACCGCGCGGAGCGCCGGGGCCTCGGCGCGGGGCGCGAGGACCCGCACGGTCAGGGCCGGTACCCCGTACACCGCGCCCTCGACCGGAATGGACCCGGTGTCGTAGCCGACCGTCAGCGGGTCCCGGTCGGACGCGGCAGCGTGGACGGGGCTGCCCTGCGGCGTCTCGTTGAGGAGGCCGGTGGTCAGGGTGCCCTGCCAGCCGAATCCGGCCGGGACGGGAACCGGCTGGTCGGTGCCGTCCGCGGTCACGGTCCGCAGCCGGCTCACGGCGACCCGGTGCGTCTCGCTCCGGCCGACGGGCTGCGTGCCGTTCAGCTCGAACCCGGTCACGGCCAGCTCACCGGCGGCCGCCACCGGGAGCGACAGGGGGTGCGCCCTGCCGTCGGCCGGTACGGTTCCGAGGAGAACCCGGTACGGAATGCCGTAACGGTCCTCCAGCTCCACGGTGACCTGCGGGGCCATGCCGGACGGCGACGTCCCGTGCGCCGCCGAGGTCACGGAGATCCGCAGGTCGAACCGGATCTCCCTGCTGCCCTTCGGCAGCAGCAGCCCGGCCCGCGCGCTCTTCGGCGGTGTGATCGAGGCGAACAGCCCGTCGGTCGGCCCGTCGGTGAGATCGCCGCGCATCAGCATCCGCTCGTCGGCGTGCGCGGTGTCCAGTGCGACCACCTCGGCCGCGCGGTCGCCGGACAGGTCCACCGTCGTACGGAATGCGGGTGCCGCCTCCCGTACGCCCGGCAGCTGTGCGTACGCCCCGGTCTTTGTCGGACTGCCGTTGATTCCGCCGACCATGCGCACCGACGCGCCGGTCCTGAAGTCCGCCTGGTCGCCCTGCGAACGGTCCCAGGACGCGCTCTGCCCGATCGCCAGCATGCCCATCGCGGCAGACAGGACCAGCAGGAGCACCGGTCCGGCGCCGCGCAGCGGACGGCGGCTGAACTGCCAGCCGGCCAGCGCGGTGGACAGCCCCCGGCCGCCCGCCGCACGACGTTCCGCCAGCCTGGCCGCGGGCGGCAGCAGCCGCAGCGTCAGTACGGTGCCCGCGAGCAGCAGCAGCGCGGGCGCGGCGACGAGCAGCGGATCGATACCGAGACCGCCCTTCCGGTCACCGCTGAGCGCACCGCTGCCGGAGCCGCCTGTCTGCCGGTCGAGCTGCCAGTACGCCACTGCCGCGATCAGCAGCAGCCCGATGTCGGCGCCCGCGCGCACGGGCCCGGGCAGCGAGGCGGCCCGGCTGCGGCTGCGCATCCCCGCGGTGGCGGCCAGCGCGGGTGCGACGACGGCCAGAGCACAGGCCAGCGCGACGGCGGCGGCCACCAGCCACACGGTGCCGGTCGCGCCCGTGTCGAGCCGCAGCCCGATCCGGGTGAGCTCGCCGCGGTCCGCCAGCAGCCGGGTCAGCGGCCCGGCCAGCAGGGGGGAGATGACGGCGGCGGGCAGCGCGAGCAGCAGTGCCTCGATCGCGGCGAGCGAGGTGATCCGGCCGCGCGAACCACCGCGGGCCCGCAGCAGTTCCGTCTCCCCGCCGCGCTCACTGCTCAGCAGCCGGGCCACGAGCAGCAGCGCGTAACCGGCGAGCAGCACCAGCTGAACGGCGACGATCATCAGGGTCGAGCGGGACACCAGCAGCGCCCGGTCGATCTGGTCGAGGACGGTGGGCAGCGAGGTCTGCACGAGCGCCCCGGCCTTGAACTCAGGGGTGGCGAGGAGCGCCTTCGGGCCCTTGGTCGCGGCGGTGCGCAGTGCGTGGATCCGGTCCGTGGTGACGGTACGGAAGTCGGCGGCGGCCAGCCACGCCATGTCGCCGGAGCTGATCCGCCCGGAGCCGAGCACGGCGGGGTCGGTGAGCAGCGGACCGTACGTGGTGAAGACGACCTTGCGGACGCCCCGCCCGCCGAGCTCGTCCAACTGCCAGTACGGGTCGGCCTGGTCGGCCGCCTCGTAGAGGCCGGTGATCAGGACCGGCAGCCTGGTGCCCTCGGCGAGCCGGTCGGTGAGCGTGAGTCGCGCGCCGGGCTTCAGCTTCAGGATGTCGGCCGCTACGGAGGGCAGGGCCACCTCGACGGGGGCGTCGCTCTTCCCGCTCCCGGCGCGGGGCAGGCGGCCCGCGGTGAGACGGACACGGCTGCGGTCGAGCGAGGCGAACCGGGTGAGATCGGGATCGCCGCGCCGGGCCGCCGGAGCCTGCAGGCTCCGCGGCAGCGCGTACGGCCCCGAGGCCTCCAGCTTCCGTACGGTCACCGGCAGACCGTCGAACGTCTCGCGGGCGGCCTTGCGCACGGCCTGGTCGGCCGCTCCCCGCTGCTCGCGCTCCACGTGCGTGGAGATGACGAGCGACGCGGACGCGGAGGAGCGGTGGGTGAGCGTGTGGCGCAGGGCCGCGTCTCCGATGGAGCCGGAGAAGGCGGTGAGCGCCGCCAGCACCGATGTGGTGAGCAGGACGGCCAGAAGGGCTGCGGCAAGAAGGAGCCGATGCGCCCTCACCCGCAGAAAGACGAACCCCGTCACCTGGCCCCCTCGGCTCTGTCACCCCACGCGCCCCCCGACGCTCCCAGGATGCTGTCAGAACGTCCCCACTGCTGGAAACCGCTTACGCCCACACCTTGATGGGATCGTGACCGTTATCCGGCCGCGGAGCACCGTATTCCGCACAGTGCGTGCGTGTGTATGGGGTGTGGGACGGGGGCTGTGCCGTCAGCCCTCGGTGTTCACCATCGAGGCGGCGGCGTACGTGAGGTAGTCCCACAGCTGCCGCTCGTGCTCCGGGGACAGCCCGAGCTCGTCGAGAGCCACCCGCATCCGGCCCAGCCAGGCATCGTGCGCGGCCCGGTCCACCCGGAACGGGACGTGCCGCATCCGCAGCCTGGGGTGACCGCGCTGCTCGCTGTACGTCCGAGGGCCACCCCAGTACTGGATCAGGAACAGCGCGAACCGCTCCTCGGCCGGCCCCAGGTCCTCCTCCGGGTACATCGGCCGCAGCAGCGGGTCCTCGGCTACTCCCTGGTAGAAGCGGTGGACCAGGCGCCGGAAGGTCTCCTCGCCGCCGACCTGCTCGTAGAAGGTCTGCTCCTGAAGCGTGTCGTGCGGATTCTCTGTCACCCGTCCATGGTCGCAGACGCACCGGCCGAGGACCCGGGACCTAGGACCCTGACCCGGCAGACCCGGACGGCTCACTCCCCCGGGGCGTCCAGCTGTGCCCGTACCGCCGGGGAGAGCGGCCCGCCGGCGAAGGGTGCCGGCTGGGTGCGGTGCCCGCGGACCGTGCTGCAGAGGGGAACGTGGAGTGTGCGAGCAGGGAGTGGAGGATGATCGATCGAATCGGTCGGAAACGGCGGCCCGGGTGGTGTGTACCTGGCGTCCGTCTGCTCCGGTCCGCCGTCCGCCTCGTCGCTTCCCGGGGGCGCGAGCAGGAGAGTGGAGGCATGGGCCCACACCTGGATCAGTTCGCGGCGGCCGGCGCCGAGGCCCGGCGGGCGATGCTGCGGGGAATCGTCGCGGGCGGGGAGTTGGCGGACCCGGCCTGGCGTGCCGCGTTCGAGGCGGTGCCCCGCCATCTGTTCGTGCCGTACTACTACGTGACCGGAACCAGCGGGCCCGAACGGCTCTGGTGCGAGGACCCCGACCCGGCCCGGCGGGCCCAGTGGCTGCACGGCGCGTACGCCGACGGGGCGCTGGCCACCCGGATCCGGGACGGCGAACTCGTCTCGTCGAGCAGCCAGCCGTCGCTGATGGCCCGGATGCTGGAAGAGCTGGACATACGGGACGGCCACACCGTTCTGGAGATCGGCGCGGGCACCGGCTACAACGCCGCGCTGCTCGCCCACCGCCTCGGCGACGACGCGGTGACCACGATGGACCTCGACCCGGAGATCACGGAGTCGGCCCGCAACCATCTGTCGGCGGCGGGCTATCACCCGGCGGTGATCACCGGGGACGGGGCGCGCGGCTGCCCCGAGCGGGGCCCGTACGACCGGATCATCGTGACCTGCACCCTGCCGTCCGTACCGCAGGCATGGCTGGCGCAGTGCAGGCCACAGGCGCGGATCCTGGCACCGCTCGCGACCGGTCTGATCCTGCTGCGGGTAAGCCCGTCACCGCACGGCCCGTATGCCGAGGGGCGGTTCCTGCACACACCCGCGTACTTCGTGCCCCTGCGCGGGGCGCCGCCGCCGGTGCGCCACCCGCACACCGGCGGAGTGCCGAGGCGGGTGGCCGAGAACGAGTTGTTCCGGTTCCTGCAGACGCTGACCGGCACCACCCTCGACCCGCGTGAGGCCCTCTCCCTCTGGGAGCGCGAGAAGCGCCCCGAGCGGGAGAGGTTCGGCATCACCCTCCGGGACGGGCGGCAGTGGGCCTGGCTGGACGACCCCGAGGGGCCGTACGCCTGGCCACTGATCGCCGGCTGAGAAACCCGGTCAGCCGCGGCGGATGGTGATCGTCGTCCACGCCCCGACATGCACCTGGTCGCCGTCCTGGAGCGGTACGGGGACGTAGGGCTGGATCGGGTCCTCGGCGCCGTTCAGCGTCGTGCCGTTGGTGGAGTTCTGGTCGACCACGGCCCAGCTGCCGTCGGGCTGCTGCACCAGCACCGCGTGCTGGTGCGAGACGCCCGGATCCTCCGGCGGCACGGACAGATCGACGTCGGGGGACTCACCGGTGCTGTGCCGGCGACGGCCGATGGTGACCTGGTTGCCGGTGAGCGGCAGGCGCTGCTCCGGGGAGTACGCGGGCAGGTTGAGCCCGGTCGCCTCGGGGCCGCTGCGCTGCATCATCGCCAGGAAGTACTCACGGTCCGGGGCGATGACCGCCGTCCAGCCCGCGGGCGCCTGGTTCTGGTTCGGGCCCTGGCTCTGGGGCGGCTGTTGCGTCGGCACCTGCTGCTGCGACGGCGGTGGCAGCATCCAGTCGTCACCCGTGGCCTGCGGCTGCGGCGGCGCGGGCGGGCCGGACTGCTCGAACGAGGGCGGCGCGCTCTGCTGCTGGAACGGAGGCGGAGGACCCTGCTGCTGGAACGACGGCGCAGGAGGCGGACCCTGCTGCTGGAAGGACGGGGGCGGCGAGCCCTGTTGCTGGAACGGGTGCGGCGGCTGCTGCGCCCCCGGCGCCGGAGGCCCGGGGGTGAGCGGCTCGGCCGGGCGGTTCACCTGTGAGGGGCGTGAGCTCTGGTACTCGTACGGATCGCGCTGCGGCGGCGGCGCGGGCGGCCCCTGCTGCGCCTGGAAGCCCGGCGGCAGGTTCAGACCGGGCACCGGACCGCCGGGGCCGGACCCGCCCGGACCGCCGGGCTGCGGGGCCAGCGGGGTGTACGACGTCGCCGTGTTCGTGAGGAAGTTCCAGCGGCACTCCTCGCAGAACGGCGCCATCGCCTCACGCGGGGTGCGGCACTGCGGGCAGAGCTCCGCCTGCTGGGTGGCGCCGGATCCGGGGCCCTGCGGGTAGCCGTATCCGGGCGCGGGCGGTGGTGGAGGCGGCGGGGGGACTGCACCCGCAGGCGCGCCGGCCCCGGCCATGCGATGGCCGCAGACCTCGCACCAGTCCTCGGAACCCGACTGGTGTCCGTTCGGGCAGGTCGGCATGTCGGCGCTTCCCCCTCTCCTCGTCCGGCCCCGGGGGCCGTCATTTTCCATCGCTTCGCCACGTCGCTGAGCTGCGCGGCCCTCGTGTCATTTCTTCACGCGGACGGTCTTGGTGGAGCGCGTTTCGAGGGTCATCTCGTCGGCCTCCGCGACCTTCGCCTTCAGTCGCACAGTACCTGTCGCCGCATCGACGACGTCGACCACCTTCGAAAGCAGTTTCGCAGTGTCCTCGTTCCCGGACGCCGATGCCAGCTGCACCGCACGGCCGAGTTTCGCCGTCGCTCCGTCGAAGTCTCCCGACTTGCGCGCATCGAGCCCCTGCTGGATGACTTGTGCCAGTTCCGCCTGACCGGTGTAGTGCGCGACCTGCGGATTGATCGAGGTGGATGCCACCATGTCGTCCGTCCACACCGCCCGTACCAGCCCCTGCGAGAGGACCTGCGGAGCCGTCGCGCCCGACGGGTCGGGGAGGATCAGCGAGACGCGGGCGGCGAGCATCTCCTGCCCGATCCCGGCCTCCGGCACCTGTACACACACGTGGTAGTCGCGGGACTCGTCACCCCAGGAACCGGTCGGGTAGTCCCCGGCGCGCGGGCTCGCCTCGGTGCGGCGGTCGGTCAGTTCGGCGACGGTCGGCGCGACCTGCTTCACGAACTTGATCTCGACCCCGACGGGCGTCCACAGGCGCAGCGCCACGTCCGCGACCTCCTTGCCCATCGCGTTCTCCATCATCTGCGTGAAGTCCGCGGCGAGCCCCGCCGGGTCGGCGACGATGTCGGCCGTTCCGAGCAGTGCCGAGGCTATGGCTGTGACCTCTTTCACCTCCCAGTCGGTTCCGACACCACGGGCGTCACAGGTGAAGCGGCCCGCACACGCGTCGAGCGCGGCCCGCAGGTCCTCCGGCGACTCGTGTTCGTTGCGGCCGTCGGTGAGCAGGATGCCGTGCCGGATGTCCACGTCTGCGGCACCGAGCAGCCGGTCGGTCAGTCGCAGCCAGGTGCCGATCGCCGTGCCACCGCCCGCGCTGAGCCGGCGCAGCGCCTCCTTCGCCTGGGCGCGGGTCTGCGCGTCGGCCACGGCGAGGCGGCCGTTGCCCGGATAGACCTCCTTGGCGATGTGCGTACCGCCGACCACGGCGAACGAGGTGCCGTCGCGCAGGGTGTCGATGGCCGCGGCCGTCGCATCACGGGCGTTGCGCATCTTCGTCGGCGGATAGTCCATCGAACCGGAGCAGTCCACCATGATCACCACGGCGGCTTTCGGTCCCTGGCCCGGCAGCCGTGCGGGCGCGAGAGTCGCCCCGGTCAGCGGAACGCCACCGGTGGTGCCGCCGCCGGTCGAGGTGACCGTGACGATCGCGTTGACCTCGCGGCCGCCCTCCGGCAGATATTCGTTCTGGTACACCTCGACGGAGAACTGCGGCACGTGGGACTTGGAGAAGTTGGCCATCTGATCGGCTCCTGGCAGAGGTGGCAGAGCTGGCAAAAGTCGCAGCGGACAAGGGCGCGGGCAGTACCGGACGTGGGGCCGTTACGCCGATCCTGCCCCTGGTGACGGCACGGCGAACGGCAGCAGAGCCACTGTTACGTTGTCGTGGCCCCCACCGTCCAGCGCGTGACCCACCAGGACCTGGGCGCCGTGCAGCGGACGTTCGTGCGCATCGGCCGGTACCGCGGCGGCCATCTCGGCCGCCGATTCCGCGTAGTTCCACAGGCCGTCCGTGCACACCACGACCAGACCCGGCCGGTCCGGTTTGAACGACGCGGTGTGCGGCTCCAGTTCGTACGCATCGGCGCCGAGCCAGCCCGTGATGGCGTGGGCGCGCTCGTCCGCGTACGCCTCCGCCTCGGTCATCAGGCCCGCCGCCACCATCTGCGCGGCCCAGGAGTCGTCCTCGGTGAGGCGTGCGGGAGGGTGAGTGCGGTCGTCCGGCACCCAGTAGGCGCGGCTGTCGCCGATCCAGCCGACGACCAGGAGCCCACCGGCGCTGATCGCGCCGACGAGGGTGCACGCCGGGGCGTTCGTGTGGTGGTGCGGATCGTGCTCCATGGCCCGGCCGTCGTCGTGGGCCAGCGCGTTGACCGACTCGGCCGCCGCGACGATCGCGTCGTGCATCGCCTGCTGCGGGTGCGCGCCGCGCGGCAGCGACTCCAGCAGCGCCTCGTTGGCCGCCGTCGCGGCGGCGGCCGAGGCCTCGTCGGGGCGGCTCGCCGAGGAGACGCCGTCGCAGACGATCGCGACGACGGCCGGGGAGCCGTCCGGCAGGGCGGTCGTCGACACCGCGAACGAGTCCTCGTTGCGGTGATGGCGCAGACCGCGATCGCTGACGGCCGCCACCGAACCGAGCTCCTGCTCCATGTGGTCGCGCTCGCGGGGCTGGGCGTGGCCGCAGTTCTCGCAGTAGCCGTCGGTGTCGACACGACCGGCGCGGCAGGCCACGCACAGCTTGGTGCCCCCGGTGCGTTCCTGCTCCGGAGCGGCGCCCGTGGTACGGGGATCGGGAGCGACGGGTGCCGCGGGCGCGGCCAGTTCGAAGTCGCCCGACCCGCCCGGCGAGTCGGAACGGACTCCGGCGGGCGGACCGGCCTGGCCGGACGGCTCCGACCGGTCGGCGGCGGGCGCGGCCGACCACTCCGCCGAACCGGAATCCGCCGCGGTGTGCCCGCCCGGACCGGCCACCGGCGCACCGGTCCCGTGCGCACCGGTCACCGGCACGGTGATCGCGACGGTCGGGCGGTCCTCCGGCGGCGCGGGGACGACCGACAGGTCGTACCCGCACGCGCCGCAGAACAGGTCGCCCGATTCCAGCGGCTCCTCGCAGTTGGGACACCTCGACAAGGCGGTCTCCTGGTGCATCCGCGACATCTTCACACCCACGTCCGGGGGCGGAAACGGTTGGCCCGCTCCACCAGTTCGATCCTCTCGTCGCCGCGCTGTGCAAGCCGGGCGAGCATCCGGTACGAACGCTCCAGGCCGAAACGCAGGCCGCGTTCGTCCAACTCACTGCCGAGCAGCATTCTCGGCCCGGCAGGCCCATGCGACTGCGACGGCGACTGCGGAGTCGGCGGCTGGGCCGTGGGACTCCCGGAGAGTACCCAGTCCAGCGCCGTCCCCAGCACCTCCGTCGACAACTGCTCGCGGCGCACCGCGTCCAGCCCGAAATTCTGCAGCCCGGTCACCTGGTCGGCGGCCGCCGTCAGATCGGCGATCAGCGGCTCGTGCGGGGCGCGCTCGCGCAGCCGGGCCCGCACGGCGGCGACCCGGGCCGCCGTGTAGTGGATCGACGCCTCGGGCACGGACTCCAGCGTCCGCACGGCCCCGGCCCGGTCCCCGGCGGCGATCTGCACCCGGGCCAGACCGAACGCGGCGCTGACGAAGCTCGGATCGGTGGTCCACACCAGGTGGTAGTACTCGGCGGCGTTGTCCAGCTGGCCGAGGACCTCCGCACAGATGCCCAGCGCCAGCTTGGGCGCGGGTTCCCCGGGGAACGCGTCGTAGACCGCGTCGAACGACAGCGCGGCCGTCGCGTTGTCCCCGGTCACCAGCGAGGTGATTCCGCGGTACCAGACGACCCGCCAGTCGTCCGCGTGCAGCGCCTCCAGACCCGTCAGCGTCTGTACGGCGGCCCCGGGTTCGTTCAGCTCCAGGCGGGCGCGCAGCTCGCGCAGCCGGGTCTCCAGCGAGGCGGCGGGAACCGCCTGCAGTGCGGCAATCAGTTCGGAGGGTGCGGACGTCATCACGCCGGCGAGGAATCCCGCATTGGGGTCGCTCGCGTCGACCCGCGGGACGGGCAGCGCGAGTGAGGTGGCCCGTGCGTCGAGCCCGGCCAGCCGGGGGCCGGCCGAGGCGTACGTCCCCGGGAGCGTGCCCGGATCGGCGGGCGCCGGACGCGGCGCCGGAACGGCCGCCCGGGTCTGCGCGTACGGGAGAGCGGCCGGGGTTCCGTTACCGCCCCGGACGTGGGTGGGAGGCGCCGACAGCGGGGCAGCCCCAGGAGCCCGCTGCCCCGGTACGCCCGGCACCGCGTGCCCCACCGACTCCGGCGCAGCCGGAGTCCCGGCGGCCCGAGCCGCTGCGACAGGAACCCCGGATCCACCCTTCCCCTTCCGCCGCCCGGCCGACTCCGCCCGTACCCCGAGCCGCGACACATCGCCCGTCAGCTCGGCGAACAACTTCGTGTCCGTCACCCGTAGTTCGGTGCCGAACAGCGTCGACAGGGCCGGCCGCGGACGCCCCGTCTGCAAGGCCACGACCTCCCGCAACACCCCCGTCAGCTGCTCCGCCATCTCCGACGCCGAGGCGAACCGCCGCGCCGGATCCGGGTCCGTGGCCCGGACCAGGAGCCGGTAGAACGACTCGTACGTCCGGAACACCTCGATGTTGTCCGGGTCGGGCAGCGAGTCCACGAACACGTTCGTGTACCCCTGGAAGTCGAAGGTGAGCACCGCGAGCGTCCGCGCCACCGTGTACAGATCGGAGGCGACCGACGGTCCGACCTCCGCGACCTCCGGCGCCTGATACCCCACCGTGCCGTAGATGGCCGACTCCTCGTCGTCCATCCTGCGCACCGCGCCCATGTCGATCAGCTTCAGCTGGTCCTCGGTCTGGATCGCGTTGTCGACCTTGAAGTCGCAGTACAGCAGATTGCGGCTGTGCAGATGACCGAGCGCCTCCAGCGCTTCGATGCCGTACGCGCACGCCTGCTCGACGGGCAGCGGATCCCGCTTCCCCGCCGGGGTGCGGCGTTCGTTCGCGATCTCCTTGAGCGCCTTGCCGCCGACGTACTCCATCACGATGTAGCCGTCGAGCGAACCGGTGCGCTGGTCGAGGTGCTCGACGAAGTTGTAGATCCGGACGATGTTGGAGTGCTCGATCTCGGCGAGGAAGCGGCGCTCCGAGATCGCGGCCGCCATGGCGTCCTGGTCGCCGGTGTCCAGCAGCCCCTTGAGGACCACCCAGCGGTCCGAGACCGCACGGTCCACCGCGAGATAGACCCAGCCGAGCCCGCCGTGCGCCAGACAGCCCGCCACCTCGTACTGGCCGTGCACGATGTCGCCACCCTGCAGCTTCGGTACGAAGGAGTACGGGTGGCCGCACTTGGTGCAGAACCCTTCGGTGCGTCCCGGTCGTTCGCCGCGCGACCGTCCCACCGGGGCCCCGCAGTCGGAGCGCGAACAGAATCGCTTCCGCTCCGGCACCTCCGGGTTCTCCATCACCGCGGAATGCGGGTCGGGCCGCGGCACGTCCGGCACCTGCACCAGACCGGCGCCCAGCCGATTGCGCCCGGAAGCGCCCGACGAAGCGCCGGAGGAACGCACCGACACCGAGCGGGCCGTGGAGGTCCCCGACAGGGACCGTGAGAGCCGCCCCGAGACCGAACGCCGCGAGGTCGACGAGCGGGACGAGGAGCGTGACGACGCCCGGGACGACGACCGTGAACTGCTTCGCGCAGAACTGCTGTTGCCCCCCTTGCCGACCGCGATACCCGTGGGCGGCGAGCTCACCGTGCCGTCCCCTAGTTCTCGGCCGCGCTCGAACGGGGGAGACCCCATCGATGAGACGACCGGGGCCAGACCGCAGGTGTCGCAGTACAGCTCACCGCCGCCCATGTCCTCGTAATTGCCTTCGCACGCGGGGCGCTGGCACTGCGTACTCATGGTCGGTCCCCCTGTTCGCCCCGCCGCCGCAGCGGCCCGTTCACCTTGCACGCACGCCTACGCGTACTCATCGCCGGTCCTCCGGTGCGGACGTCCGTCGGACGTCGAGCAGTTCCGCCACCGCCTCCTGATAGCGCAGCACCGCCTGCCCCGCGACCCGCAGATCGCACGGGGCGCTCCACAGCATCCGGCGCGCCGCGTCGTACCGCTCGATCAGCACCGGGTCCTCCGCCAGCCCGTGCCGGGCGACCTTCGCCTTGTACGCGTCCAGCCGGCCACGCAGCTCCGCCCGGACCGCCAGCGGCGCGGTGACCGCCGACAGCGACTCGCGGGCCCGCAGCAGTTCGTCCTCCGCCTCCCGCTCCAGTGACTCCAGCAGCGGGGAGAGCCGGTGCCACTGGGCGTGCCTGCGGTACTCCGACGCAGTGGCCAGCCTCTCCTGCAGCGCGGTCGGCGGACCGCTGACCGCGGGCACCTCGGACGCGGCGATCTTCGCCAGCACCTCGCCGCGCGCCGACCGGGCCTCGGCCAGCGTGCGGTCCGCGCGGGAGAGCAGGTCGCGCAGGTGGACCAGGCGCTGCTCGGCGTCCTGGCGGACCGCGAGCACCGCCTCGATCTCCCGCCGCACGTCGTCCAGCGCGCGGGCCGCCCGGTCGTAGCGCGTCGTGTCCGGACGTCCGCCGCCGGGCGCCGCGCTGCCGGGGCCCGGCAGCCAGAACGCCAGCGGGTCGGAGATCACCTGGACCCGCAGCGTGGCCAGCTCATGGGTGATCGACTCCAGGTCGTCGCCCGCCGGGTGCTCCCCGGGACGTACGCCGACGGAGTGCGCCAGCGAACGCGTCCGACGCAGCTCGGCGGCGAGCAGATCTATCCGGGCGGGCAGCGCGGACCATACGGAGTCGGAGGCGACGACCATGTCCAGCGAGCGCGCATACAGCTCGTTCATCCGCGTGACCAGCTCCTCCAGCGTGAACCGCTCGGAGAGTTTGGCCGGACCGGTGATCGACGGATCGGGCCGGGCGGCGGTGGACGCCACCGTGACGCCCTGGCCGCGCAGAAGTTCGGTCAGGGCCAGCAGGTCGTCACGGTTGGGGTAGCGACGCCTGGCCCGTATCTCACGTGCCGCGTCGATCGCCCCGGCGTAGGCGTCGAAGTACCCCCACAGCAGCGTGATCGACTGCTCGGTGGCGGCCCAGCGCTCCTTGGTGACACCGGTCAGATCGGCGCCCTCCAGGAGCCGGCGACCCGCATGGTCCTGCAGGGCGAGGAGCGAGGTCTCGATCGCCTCGTGCTCCGCGCCGAGCCGGGCCAGCGCACGGTCCGCCTCGTCCCGGTCCATGACCGGGCCGGGGGGCCTCCCCGCATAGCCGGGGAAGGGGCCCGCGACGCCCATCGATCACCTCTTCGCTCTCCCCGCCGGGCGGACCCGGCGGGATCAAGGACTAATTGCTCCGGTACTTGGGCGCAGGCGGCGCCGTGATGCCGGGCAGTCCGGTCGCCAGCCACTTCCGGTACGACACCATCCAGAGGCTGTCCGCACCACCCTTGCGGTAATCGACCAGCACCTGGTTGACCCGGGCCACCAGGTCGTTCGCGCCGTGCTTCGTGGCCACGCCGTAGTACTCGGTGGTGAACGGCTTGTCGCCCTTGAGGACGACGGCCGGATCCTGGGCGGCCTGGCCCGCAGCCAGCGCGTTGTCCGTGACCACCGCGTCGACCTCGCCCAGCTGCAGCCGGACCAGGCAGTCCAGCTGGTTGGGGACGGTGAGCCGGTCCTCGTCCGCCGCCGTGCCGTCGTGCTCGTCCTTGAAGACCGCACCGAAGGACTGTTTCTCCAGCGCCTCGTAGGCCGTGGAGCCCTCCGCGGTGCAGACCCGCTTGCCGGCCAGGGACTTGTCGTATCCCGTGATCGGCGAGTCCTTCGGTGCGAGGACCTGCTGCCCGGCCTGGAAGTAGGCGGTGGAGAAGGAAACCTGGTCGAGCCGGCCGCAGTTGATCGTCATCGTTCGCACGACGACGTCGACCTTGTCGTTCTCCAGGGCGGCGATGCGCTGGTTGGTGGGGATCGCCCGGAAGATCACCTTGTCGGGGTCGCCCAGGATGTCCTGCGCGATGGCCCGCACCAGATCGATGTCGAAGCCCTCGAGCCTGCCCGTCTCCGGATTGCGGTAGCCCCAGCGAAAACTGTTCTGGTCGACCCCGGCGATCAGCTTCCCGCGCGTCTTGATCTTCGCGATGTTCGGTCCGTCGGCGCTCGACGGCTGCAGGCTCGCCTCCGGGTCCTTGCAGTCGTCGGCCCGGGCGGGCACCGCCGTCGCCGTGCCCGGACCGGAGACACCGATGCCGAAGGAGTCGGCGCCGCCGTGCGAGAGCGGCAGCAGGGTGAGCGAGGCCGTCACCGCGCAGGCCACGGCCATCCCCGTCACCCCGCCCCAGCCGCGCAGTCCGGCCCGGGCGGAACCTGTCCTGGTCATCGTTCCCCCTCTCACCGGTACTCCGACAGCCTGCGGTTGACCCCGACGATCGCGGCGACCGCGGCCAGCGCGGCGAGAGCCGCCGCCCCGACCGGCAGCCCGCCGAGCGCCCCGCGCCCGTCCTTCGCGGCCCGGGTGAACTCGCCCTGCTCATGGGCGAGTGCCTGCTCCAGTGCGTCGTCCACCCGGTTGAAGGACTCCCCGGTGGAGTCCTTCGCCCCGATGATCTGCTTCAGCGCGCCCTCGTAGTCGCCGCTGTCGTCGGTCTTGCGGGCGGTCCGGTGGCGGGTCTGCCACTCGGAGACACCGCTGATGGCGTTCGCCACCGGCCCGCTCCCCTGGGAGTCGTCGGCGAGCTTCCCGGCCGTCCCCAGCTCATCGCCGAGGGCCTTCATGCCCGTGGTGTAGTCGGTCTCGTACTTGTCGTTCCTGCCGTCGGCGGTGAGCACCGCGCCGCGGGCGACCACGGTCAGGAGCTCATTGGCGCGTGCCTTCAGCGAGTTGATCCGTGCCTGGTTGAGCACATCGAGCGACTGCTGCCCGTGCACATCGGCGTCCTGCAGTTCGGTGCGTGCGACCGTGTGTCCCACGGCCAGCCACAGCATCAGCACGGTGGACGCGGCGGTCGCGGCGAGCAGCCCGTGATTGAGGACCCGGTTCGTCCTGCGGTAGTTGCGCCGCTGCGCCCAGAACAGCGCGCCCAGCGCGACGACACCGAGACCCAGCGAGAAGAACGGCCAGGCTCGCGCGGAGTCGTAGTCCTGGTCGAGCCGTCCGGTCTCCGCCGTGTAGAGGCGCTCGGCGGCGGGGAGGAGCTCCTTGGCCATTTTTTGGTTCGCGTACCGGAGGTAGGCGCCGCCCAGCGGCAGCCCCTGCCGGTTGTTGGCGCGGGCCCTCTCGACCAGGCCGGTGTACCGCGGGAGTTCCTGGTTGAGCGTGGCGATCTCCTGGCCGGACGGCGACGTGGCGTCCGTGGTGGACGCCGCCTTCACCAGCAGCCGGGACGCGTCCTCGATGTCCTTCTCGTACCGCTCTCGGACGTCGCGCGGTTCCTGCGCCCCCGCCAGGAACCCGCTGGCCGCCGCGGTGTCGGCATCGGCCAGGGAGCGGTAGATGCTCGCTGCCTCGGCGCTCAGCGGCTGACTGCGGCTCACCACGTCGTCGGTGGCGGCCGCCCGGTCGGAGACCTCGATCGCCGTTACGGCCCCGAACGCGACGACGAGCGCCGCCAGTACGGCCCCGATGATCTGGAGCCTGCCCGGTTCGGTCGTCGCCGCGGCGCGCAGCCGAGCCGCCGGCTCGGACCAGGCGCCACCCTGCGGCGCGGGCACGGAAGCGGGCGCGGGCGGCTGGGCCGGCACGTGGTCCGGCGCCGTGCGCACATTCGGCGGGTATGTCACGTGACCTCCCCCTCGGTCGCTGACGGTGGCCGTTCCCCCGGCCGATCAGAGGACTGGCACCCGGCCAGAAGTATGGCCGCAGGGACCGACATCCACACCAGGAACGCCTGGATCGTGCATCGGCCCACGGATGCACCACGCATTCGATCAAGGCGGGCGCCGCCGATCAAGACGAATCGGCGGAGCAATCCCCGAAGCGGACCGATCTCCCCACCCATGAACACGCTCGGGACAACTGATCGGTTCCCTTACGCAAGGGGCGTCCTGCGGCACGATTGCCGCAGGACGCCTCCTCAGTGCCCGTCCGTCGAGGTGTCAGCCGTACTGCGCACGCAGCCTGCTGTGCACCTCCGGCGCGGCCCCCGTGTGGTCCAGCCCCAGGAGTCCGGCACCCAGCACCGGCGGCTCCTGCACCACCCGGACCACGGCCTTCGGGGCGCGTGCCGCGAGGAGTTCGGCGATCCGGTCGTCCAGCTGCGGGTGGCGCGCCGCCAGCACGCTGCCGCCCAGGACCACCGGTGCCTCCTCGTCCAGCAGCCCGAGGCGGGTCAGCGCGACCGACGCCATCGCGACGACCTCCTCCGCCAGCCGGTGCACGAGACCGCGCGCCACCGGGTCCCCGGCCGCACCGGTCGCGAACAGCACCGGCGTCAGCTCGTGCCGCCGCTCGAACTCGATGTGCCCCAGGTGCAGCGCCTCGATCAGCGCGTACATCGAGTCGAGCCCGAAGTGCGCGGGCAGGGTGCGCGCCAGTTCGGTCGGTTCGCCGCGTCCGTCCTCGGCCCGCGAGGCGAACCACATGGCCTCCTCGGCGAGCCCCGAACCGCCGCCCCAGTCACCGGAGATCCGGCCGATGGCGGGGAAGCGCGCGGTCCGCCCGTCCGGCACCATGCCGACACAGTTGATCCCCGCACCGCAGACGACGGCCACGCCCCGGGGCTCGTCGACCCCGGCACGCAGTATCGCGAACGTGTCGTTGCGGACCTCCACCGTGCGGCCCCAGTCACGGGCCCGCAGCGCCGCGGCGAGCGCCTGCTCCTCGACCGGGAGATCGGCATTGGCCAGACACGCCGACACATGCGCGACGGAGTCCACGGGCTCGCTGAACGCCCGCGCTTTCGCCAGGGCCTCGCCGACCGCCGAGGCCAGGACGTCCACGGCCACGTCGATGCCGACGGCCGGCGGCTGGAAGCCGCCTCCACGCACGGAGCTCAGCAGCGTTCCGTCCGGTCCGATCAGGGCCACATCGGTCTTGCTGTTCCCCGCGTCGATGGCGAGGACCGCAGCGTTCACGCCCACGCGAGGTGCTCCCGGTTGTGCGCGATCAGCTTGTCGGTGAGCGCCTCGGCGTACTCGAACTGGCCGATCAGGGGGTGGGCGAGCAGCGCCTTGAACACCCGATCCCGGCCGCCGCGCAGGGCGGCTTCCAGGGCGAGGTCCTCGTACGCCGTCACGTTGGCGATCAGCCCCGCGTACAGCGGGTCCAGCTCCGGCACGGCGAGCGGCGTCGCCCCCGTGCCGTCGACCCGGGCCTGCACCTCGATCACCGCGTCGTCCGGCAGGAACGGCAGCGTCCCCCTGTTGTACGTATTGACGACCTGCACCGCCGAGCCACCCGAGCCCAGCAGGGAGGACGCCAGGTCCACGGCCGCCTCCGAGTAGAACGCGCCGCCGCGCTTGGCGAGCAGCGCGGGCTTCTCGTCCAGCGCCGGGTCGCCGTACATGGCGAGGAGTTCCTTCTCCATCGCGGCGACCTCCGCCGCCCGGGACGGCTTGGTGCCGAGCTCCCGTACGACCTCGTCGTGGGCGTAGAAGTACCGCAGGTAGTAGGAGGGGACGACGCCGAGCCGGTCGACGATCGCCCGGGGCATGCGCAGATCGCCGGCGATCGCGTCGCCGTGCTCGGCGAGCAGCTTCGGCAGGACGTTCTCGCCGTCGGGGCCGCCGAGTCGCACCCCGAGCTCCCACGTCAGGTGGTTGAGCCCGACATGGTCGAGGTGCACCTCACCGGGAGTGACGTCGAGCAGCCTGGCGAACTTCCGCTGGAAGCCGATCGCCACGTTGCACAGACCGACGGCCTTGTGGCCGGCCCGGAGCAGCGCCCGGGTCACGATCCCGACCGGATTGGTGAAGTCGATGATCCATGCGTCGGGGTTGGTACGACGGACCCGCTCGGCGATGTCGAGGACGACCGGGACGGTGCGCAGCGCCTTGGCGAGACCGCCGGCCCCGGTGGTCTCCTGGCCGATACAGCCGCACTCCAGCGGCCATGTCTCGTCCTGGTTGCGGGCGGCCTGGCCGCCCACGCGCAACTGCAGCAGGACCGCGTCGGCGTCGGCGACGCCCGCGTCGATGTCCGAGGTGGTGGTGATCCGCCCCGGGTGGCCCTGCTTGGCGAAGATCCGCCGGGCGAGACCGCCGACGAGGTCGAGACGGTCGGCCGCCGGGTCGACGAGCACGAGCTCCTCGATGGGCAGCGTGTCCCGCAGCCGGGCGAATCCGTCGATCAGTTCAGGGGTGTAGGTGGACCCGCCACCAACTACTGCGAGCTTCATAGGTCAGCCCTTCACTCCGGTCAGTGTGACGCCCTCGACAAATGCCTTCTGAGCGAGGAAGAACACGAGGATCACGGGGGCCATGACCAGTACGGTCGCGGCCATGGTCAGGTTCCAGTCGGTGTGGTGTGCCCCCTTGAAGGATTCCAGGCCGTAACTGAGCGTCCAGGCGGCCGGGTTCTCGGAGGCGTAGATCTGCGGACCGAAGTAGTCGTTCCAGGCGTAGAAGAACTGGAACAGTGCGACGGCGGCGATGCCCGGTCTGGCCATCGGCAGCACCACCTTGAGCAGGGTGCGCAGTTCGCCGCAGCCGTCGACCTTCGCCGCGTCGAGGTACTCGTTCGGGATGGTCAGCAGGAACTGCCGCAGCAGGAAGATGGAGAACGCGTCACCGAAGGCCATCGGGATGATCAGCGGCCAGAGCGTGCCGGACATGTCCAGCTGCTTCGCCCAGAACAGATACATCGGGATGACGACGACCTGCGGCGGCAGCATCATCATCGAGATGACGAGCATCAGAGACAGATGCCGGCCGCGGAAGCGGAACTTGGCGAGCGCGTACGCCACGGGCAGCGACGACACGACTGTGAGGACGGTGCCGAGCCCCGCGTACAGCAGGGTGTTCTTCCACCAGGTCAGGAAGCCCGGGGTGTCGAACACCTTGCGGTAGTTGCTCCACTCGAAGGGGTGCGGCCACAGATCCCGGGTCAGCGCCTGCTGGTCGCTCATCACAGAGGTGAGGAACAGGAAGACGAACGGCAGCACGAAGAAGAGCGCGGCCGCGACGCCGAGCGCGTGCACGGCGACCCAGTTCAGCAGCGCCTTGCGGCGTGCGACGCGCTCGGCCGGGGTGACCGGTCCGGCCGACGGGTCGGTGGCCTTGAGGGTGTCGAGAGCCTGCGCCACGTCACTCACCTGCCTGGATCAGTCCGCTGCGGCGCCGCATCAGCAGTGCGGTGAACGCCATGGCGAGTACGAAGAGAACGAGCGCGACCACACAGGCGGAGCCGTAGTCGAAACGCTGGAAGCCGAGGTTGTAGACGAGCTGCGGAAGCGTCAGTGTCGACTTGTCGGGATAGCCCGGTTCGAACTGCTGCCCGGAGCCGCCCATCACCCCCGAGGCGACCTTTCCGGCCACGAGCGGCTGGGTGTAGTACTGCATCGTCTGGATGATCCCGGTGACCACGGCGAACATCACGATCGGTGAGATGTTCGGCAGCGTGACGAAGCGGAACCGCTGGTACGCGGTCGCCCCGTCCAGCTCCGCCGCCTCGTACTGCTCCTTGGGCACGTCGAGCAGCGCGGCCATGAAGATCACCATCAGGTCGCCCACCCCCCAGACCGCGAGCGCGGTCAGGGCCGGCTTGGACCAGGCGGCGTCGGTGAACCAGCCCGGCGTGGGCAGCCCCAGCTCACCGAGGAGCGAATTGACCGGCCCCGTACCCGGGTTGAGCAGGAAGACGAAGCCCAGGGTCGCCGCGACCGGCGGCGCCAGGTACGGCAGGTAGAACAGGGTCCGAAAGACGCCCGTACCCGTTTTGATCCTGGTGATCAGCAGACCGATGCCGAGACCGAAGACGACCCGGCAGCTGACCATGACCACGACCAGCCACAGCGTGTTCCGCAGGGCGGGCCAGAACAACGTGTACTCGTTGAAGACGTACGACCAGTTCTTCAGCCCGTCGAACGTCGGGGGTGCGAAGCCGTCGTACCGGGTGAAGGAGAAATAGAGCGTGGAGATCAGCGGGTAGGCGAAGAAGACGCAGAACCCGATCAGCCACGGCGACATGAAGGCCGCCGTCCGGAGCGCCGCGCGGCGGCGCTTCGAACGGAGTGTGTACGTGCTCATCGCGGTTCTACTTCGCCTGTGCGATCGCCGCGTCGATTTCCGCGGCGGTCTTCTCCAGACCCGCCTTGATGTCCTTCTGCTTGCCCTTCTCGATGTCGAATCCGAGGTTCTGCAGGGACACCAGGTACGCGCCGCCGTTCACCGAGGGCGGGGTGGTGGTGCTGTGCGGGTTCGCGGCGATGTCCAGGAAGGTCTTGAACCGCGGGTCGTACTTCAGCTTCGGCGACTTCAGCGCCGCCAGCGTGGACGGAACGTTGTGAATGGCGTTGGCGAAGTCGACCACCGCGTCGGTGTCGGTCGTCATGAACTTCACCAGCTCCCACGCCGCGTTCTGCTTGGCGGAGGTGGCCGCGATGCCGGCGATGGTGCCGGTCAGGTATCCCTTGCCGTACGTGTCGGCCTCGTCGTCGGCGACGGGCATCGGGGCCACGCCGATCTCGAACTTCGGCTTGGTGTCCTCGGCCATGCCGAGCCGCCACTCGCCGTCCAGCTGCATGGCCACCTGGCCCGTGTGGAACGGGTGCTTGGCGCCCCACTCGTCACCGAACGTGGTGCGGAACTTCTCCAGCTTGGCGTAGCCGCCCAGGTCGTCGACCAGCTTCTTCTGCGTGGTCAGCATCGACGCGAACGCCGGGTCCTTGGCGATGTTCGACTTGCCGTCGCCGTCGAAGTACGTCGGGCTCCAGCCGCCGAGGTAGTGCTCGGTCGTCGACTCGTAACCGTGGTAGTTCGGCATGAAGCCGAGCTGCTCGTACGAGTCGCCCCTGGTCTTCGTCAGCTTCTTTGCGTCCGCGGCAAGTTCCGACCAGGTCTTCGGCGGGGAAGCGATACCCGCGGCCTTGAAGGCGTCCTTGTTGTAGTACAGCCCGTACGCGTCCCCGAGCAGCGGCAGTGTGCAGCGGACCCCGTTGAACTGGGTGTACTCGTTCATCGCCTTCGGGAACGTCGTGTCCGCGTCGATCCCGTCCTTCTTCAGGAAGGAATTCAGGTCGACGAGCGCCTTGGACGAGCAGAACTTGCCCACATTGTTCGTGGTGAACGAGGAGACCACGTCCGGGGCCTTGGACCCGCCCGCCCGCAGTGCCTGGTTGATCTTGTCGTCGGTCATGTTGCCGACGACCTTCACATGGATGTTGGGGTGCGCCTTCTCGAAGGCGTCGACGGTGGCCTGAATTCCCTTGACCTCGTTCGGGGCACTCCAGCCGTGCCAGAAGTTGATGGTCGTCTCCTTGGACGCGTCATCGTGGGCACCGGAGCTGCTCTGACCGGTACAGGCGGAGGCGAGAAGGGATATCGCGGCGGTCGCGGCGAGCGCGGCGGCCGTCTTCCGGCGGTTTCCGGACATGGCGGTGTCTCCCGGTGAGGGGTTGGGGCAGGAAAGGGACGGAGGTGCGAAGGGCGGGCGGGTCAGCGCGACGTGTCGAAGACTTCGTCGCGGGTGGTGATGAGGGCGCTCTCCAGCGCCCCGCGCAGTACGGGCCTGCGGGTGACGTCACCGGTGATCAGCCGGGGCCGGGAGGCCGCCAGTTCGGCGAGCTCGCCCTGCACCCGGGCGCGCAGCGGTTCTCCGCCGGCGGCGATCAACTCGCCGGAGAGCACCACGAGTTCGGGGTCGAGTACGGCGACCATGGAGGCCAGACCGGTCGCGAGGCCGGTGGCGAACAGATCGAGGAGCCGGGCGTACGGGCCGTCCTCGCCCTGCTCCGCGGCCGCGGCGGCCCGGGTGATCAGGCCGGCCCCGACCTCGTGATGGGTACCGGTGGCTCGGGTCAGTTCGTCGTCGATGCCGAGCTCCCCGGCCAGCCGGGACAGCACCTGGGCGCCCGCCAGCTCCTGGAAGCCGCCCGAGTTCGCCTTGGTGACCTGACGGACCAGCGGAACACCGGGCACCGGCAGGAAACCGACCTCACCGGCGCCGCCGGTGAAGCCGCGGTGCAGCCGTCCGCCGATGACCAGGGCGGCGCCGAGCCCCTCCTCGTTCCACAGCAGGACGAAGTCGTCGTGGCCGCGCGCCGCGCCGAGCCGCTGCTCGGCCACCGCGACGAGGTTCACGTCGTTCTCGTACTCGACCGGCATCGGCAGGAAGGCGGCCAGCTCGTCGAGCAGGGTGGGGGAGTGCCAGCCGGGCAGGTGGGAGGCGTACCGCAGCCGCCCGGTACCGGGGTCGAAGGCGCCCGGCGTGCCGATGACGACACGGTGCACGTCGGAGCGGGTCAGCCCGGCTTCCTTGACCGCGCCGTCCAGCGCGTCCGCCACCTGTCGCACCACGCTGTCGGCGCGCCGCCCGGGGGTGCGCAGCTCGAACTCGCCGACCGTCTCGCCGGTCACATCGGCGACGGCGGCGACGATCCGGTGGGCGTTCACATCGAGACCGGCGACATGGGCGGCCCGGGCGTTCACCGCGTACAGCTGGGCATTGGGGCCGGGCCGTCCCGCGACGGTGCCGGTGGCGACGACCAGACCGGCCGCCTCCAGGCGGGCCAGCAGCTGCGAGGCGGTGGGCTTGGAGAGGCCCGTCAGCTTCCCGATCCTGGTCCGGGAGAGGGGGCCGTGTTCCAACAGCAGATCGAGGGCGGCCCGGTCGTTCATGGCCCGCAGGACGCGGGGGGTTCCCGGTGTCGTTCCGGCCATGCGTGCTGCACCCGCCCTCTGTTAGGAAAGTTTCCTATTTGATGAGAGGACGGTATGGCGCACGTCACCGACCCGTCAATGGGCAGAGCGCCGGTGGCAACCAAAGCGTTATCCGGGGAGCCGGACAAGGCGCTCCCGGGCCGAGGCGGGCCCGCGTCGGCGGGTGTGGGCGGGAGCGGTTCGGCCGGTGGCGCGCCGAGTCCGATCGTGCCGTCCGCGGGGCGGGCGGGCGCGCTGCCCGGGCCCGGCCACCCGGTGCCGCTCGGGCGGGCACGGAAAGCAACGCCTCCCGGCCCTGACCTCCTGTGCTGCGGCCCGGGGCCCGTCCCGGTGTCGACCGCCGCACCCCTGCCGCTCAACCCCCGTTTCACGCCGAAGGGCGCCCCGCCGGCCCTCAGGGGCCGGGCGGGGCGCCCGTGGTTCCGTGGTGCTACTTGGCCAGATTCGGCGGCGTGATGGGTGTCGCGGCCAGCGACTGCGGGGATGTCGTCGACGCGTACGCGGACGGGGCGGCCATCCCGGCGGTCGGGTCCGCCGCCGACGGCTCGTCCGGCTGGGCCGGCACGCCACCGACCAGCCGGATGCCCGCCTCGTCGAAGGCCAGCTTGATCCGCCAGCGCAGCTCGCGCTCCACGCTCACCGACTTGCCCGGCATCGTCTTCGCGGTCACCCGGACCGTCATCGAGTCCAGGAGCACGGAGTCCAGCCCGAGGATTTCCACCGGACCCCACAGGCGCTCGTTCCACGGGTCCTCCTTGGCCATCAGCCCCGCGGTCTCGGTGATCACCGTACGTACCCGGTCGAGGTCCTCCGTGGGGCGTACCTGCACATCCACCCCGGCGGTCGACCAGCCCTGGCTGAGGTTGCCGATCCGCTTCACCTCGCCGTTGCGGACATACCAGATCTCACCGTTGTCGCCGCGCAGCTTGGTGACCCGCAGACCGACCTCGATGACCTCACCGGAGGCGACGCCCGCGTCGATGGTGTCCCCGACGCCGTACTGGTCCTCAAGGATCATGAAGACACCGGAGAGGAAGTCGGTGACGAGGTTGCGCGCACCGAAACCGAGTGCCACACCGGCGACACCGGCGGAGGCGAGCAGCGGCGCCAGATCGATCTTGAAGGCGCCCAGGATCATCAGGGCGGCCGTACCGAGGATCAGGAACGAAGCGACCGAACGGAGTACGGACCCGATGGCCTCGGAGCGCTGGCGGCGGCGTTCCGCATTGACCAGCAGGCCGCCGAGGGCGGTGCCCTCGACGGCTTGGGCGCTGCGGTTCATCCGCTCGATGAGTTTGGTGAGGGCACGGCGGATCGCGATGCGCAACATGACCGCGACGACCGCGATGAGGAGGATGCGCAGACCGGTGTTCAGCCAGGTGGACCAGTTCTCCTCCACCCAGCCCGCGGCGTTGCCGGCCTGCTTGGCGGCTTCGTCCAGCGAGCCGCCGGGCTCGGGTGACGGTGCTGCGGCCAACAGGGCGGACAGGGACACGGCGGAACCTCCAGATGGACGTGGGCTGACCAACCACACTAACGGGGCATCGGGAGTGCTCCGTTGCAGTGACGGAGGCAGGAGACACGTCTCACCCGGGGATATGGAAGGGGCAACCGGTTCCGGGAACGGGTGCGAGGCCGGGTGTGGCCGATCGCACATCGATCCCGGGACCGCTCCGGCAAGGGCCTCTTGAGCACCTGTTCCGGCGCTTTCGGGCCGTGCGGGCAGCAGGCACCCGGGAAAATCCTTCCGGCCCGTTACCCGCACGTGGTGGCGGATTGACCAGGCATGAGGAGAGACTGAGATCGGATCGTCCCGGCGCGAGCCACGCGCCGCCGGCGTACAAGGAGGCATCCACCGTGCCGCATGTCCTGGTTCTCAACGCGTCGTACGAGCCGCTCGGCGTCGTACCGCTCCGCCGCGCGCTCGTCCTCGTCCTGGAGAACAAGGCCATCTGCCTTGAGGAGTCAGGCGCCCTCATGCACAGCGCCACCCGCGTCATCCCAGCCCCGAGCGTCGTCCGCCTGAAGCGGTTCGTACGGGTTCCCTACCGGGGGCCCGTTCCACTGACCCGCCGGGCGCTCTTCGCCAGGGACGGCGGGCGCTGCATGTACTGCGGCGCCGCCGCGACCAGCGTCGACCATGTCATTCCCCGCAGCCGAGGCGGACAGCACGCCTGGGACAACGTGGTGGCGGCCTGCCGCCGCTGCAACCACGTCAAGGCCGACCGGCATCTGCCGGAGCTCGGCTGGCGGCTGCACCAGCAGCCCGCCCCGCCGACGGGACTCGCCTGGCGGATCATCGGGACGGGGCACAGGGACCCGCGCTGGCTGCCGTACTTGCAACCCTTCGGCGCGGACGACGCGATGGCCCGGATCGATGGCATCTCAGCCTGAGGACCCGGGCCTTTGTCGTCCCCGGGGCAGTCCTGGGGCG